>NZ_JBHUEO010000030.1:0-83324 GCF_042680885.1 Siminovitchia sediminis
CTGAAAGTGGCGGGCATCCGCCAGCTGCTTTTAGGAAAAAAGCCCACAAATGCAAAATCAGGAGGAGAAAAACGATTCGGTTTTCTCCTCCTGATTTATTTTAGGGGCTATTTAGACAGCCCCTGTCATAAAGAATGCCTATAAAATCAGAGCAGCAATCATTCCGAATATAAATAACGGAATATTATAATGTAGAAAGGTTGGCACACAAGTGTCCCAGATATGATGATGGCGGCCGTCCGCATTGAGGCCTGCTGTTGGCCCCAGTGTACTGTCAGATGCAGGAGAACCGGCATCACCCAATGCTCCTGCTGTCCCGACCAGGGCGGCTGTTGCCATGGGTGACAGTCCTGCAGCAGCACAAAGTGGTACATAGAGTGCGGCAAGAATCGGGATGGTCCCGAAGGATGACCCGATCCCCATCGTAATAACCAGTCCTAAAAGAAGCATGAAAAAAGCAAGAAGCATTTGCGAGTCCCCGATCATGCCGGTTGTTTTTTCAACCAGTTCGGACACAGATCCTGTTTCCTTCAATACGGTTGCATATCCGGAAGCGACAAGCATGACAAAGGCGATCATCCCCATCATTCCAATACCTTCCTGCACAACCTGATCTCCTTCATTAAATTTAATAACTCTAGTAAGAAACATAATTATAATTCCGGTTAGAGCCCCTAAAACAAGAGAATCCGTCGTTAATTGTATAACCAGGGCTGCCAAGATCGCAATAACCGTAAACGTATGGGCTGTTTTCCAAGAACCGGGATCCGGTTCGTGCGTAAAACCTTCAGCCATGTCCAATTCAGGTATCTCTCTTTGATCAGCTGCTTTGGATACCCGGTCTTTTCTGTAAGAAATGAAAATAGCAATCAACAAACCTATAATCATACCTGAACCTGGAATAAGCATAGACAGGGTTACTTCGTTTAAAGAAATATTCATTCCATTTGCGAGCATTTCATCACGAATGATGCCGTGAAAAATTAATCCAAAGCCTGCAGGAATCATGACATAAGGGGCTTTTAGACCGAATGTCAGAGCAGTTGCAACTGCCCTTCTGTCCAGTTTCAGCCGGTCAAACAGACTGAGAAGCGGCGGGATTAAAATAGGGATAAATGCAATATGGACAGGCACCACGTTTTGCGACAGACAAGCTATCCCGGCAATGGTTAATGCCAGCATTGTTTTTTTGCCGCTAAAAATGTTGAGTATCTGATTTACCAATAGTTTTGTAATGCCTGATAGGCCAATCATAACAGCGAAAATTCCCAGTAAAATATAGCTGAGTGCTGTATTGGCCTGACCGCCCATACCCGAAACCATAAGGTTGATGGAATCAGCAAAGCTCATACCTGATACAAGGCCGGCAGTCAGTGCAGCCAGGATGATTGCAAATAGTACATTAACCCGCAGAAGGCTAAGTACAACCATAACTATAACACTCACGATTACAGCATTTGTTGCCATGATGTTACCTCATTTCTATTTTTTCTACATCCTCTATCATCCGTGTGACTGAAGGAATTGTCAACGGGAAATTGCTGGTGTTTCCTTCAAAGGTCTCCTTATAATATAAACAGAAGACAAAATATTTAGTAAAATACAGGAGTTTCAGTTTTTCTATCGAAAATTCTATTAAAACGAATGATGAAAGGCGGGATGCAGAAGTGATCGAGGTGCAAGATACTCTGAAGAAGGCAGTTTGGAGCCGGTTTGTTCAGGAGGGTGTGCTGGATGAAAACAGGATAAATTATAGAATTGCGGAATCCTGGTATATGTGCCGCCAAAACGGGGTGAACCCATATCACGGAAAAGGCGAAAGCATCCTATTGCAAAACCAATTGCTACAGCGAAAAAATGAAAATCGGACATTTATGCATGCAGCTCTTCCTGTTATCAAGCATCTTCAGAAGTTTTTTGCACATACGAAATCCCTTTTTTTGCTCGTTGATTCTGAGGGATACGTTCTTTATCGGGAAGGCCATCCAGTGGCTCTGGAAAAAGCAGACATAATTCAATTTATTGAAGGTGTCCAATGGACGGAGAAGCAAGTAGGAACAAACGCCGTTGGAACAGCGCTGCGGATCAAGGAACCCATCTCTGTCACCGGACCGGAACATTATGCTGTTGCCTCGCATCCGTGGGAATGCGCATCTGCACCCATTGCGGATGGGGACGGGAAGGTAGCAGGTATTTTAAATGTTTCATACCCGCTGGAGTATGGGACATATGAACATATGCTGCCAGTGGTGGTTTCAGCAGCTTATGCGATCGAACAAAAGTTAATCAGGTCAGAAAGAGAAAAAGAATTAGAACTCATCCGCCAATTTTCACCTATCACTCCCCAAGATACTTTGACACTCTTATGTACTCAAAAAGAAAAAGTCATCTGGCTGACAAGCCAATTGCATAAACAGCTGTCCCACTCCACACCTTTGACTTTACAGGAAATTTTGGCTGAAGGATATAAAGCCACAGCCAAACAGCCGGCCTATTCCAAAAACCAGGAGGAAGTGATCGGATACAAAGTCTGTCTGGAAAAAACAGATGAAAACCAAATCTCAAAAGGAAGATCCATCCATTCTTCGTTTCAATTAGATGGTGTCATGGGAATAAGCAGAAGCTTTCAATCTTCCATAAAAAAAGCTGAAAAAGCTGCCGAGACAAATATCACTGTTCATTTAACCGGAGAAACAGGAACTGGAAAAGACGTAATGGCTCGCTCGATACATGTAAACAGCTCAAGGAAAAACGGCCCCTTTATAGCTGTAAATTGCGGGATAATTCCCAAGGAGTTGATTGCCAGTGAGTTATTTGGATATACAAGAGGTGCTTTTACAGGTGCCGATCGAAAAGGGCATAAAGGGAAGTTTCAACAGGCAAACGGGGGAACCCTCTTTCTTGATGAAGTCGCGGAAATATCACATGAAATGCAAGTTGCTCTCCTAAGAGTTCTTGAAGAAAAGAAGGTTGTCCCTGTCGGCGGTTCCAAGCCCGAGCCGGTGGATGTAAGAATTATTACCGCAACCCACTGTGATTTGACTGAATTAGTACGGAAAGGAAAAATACGGAAAGATTTGTTCTATAGAATTTGCATTTATCCTATTCATTTACCGCCATTAAGGGAAAGAATGGAGGACCTTCCTTTCTTTATTCAGGAGTATTGTGAGAAAAGTAAATGGCCCATGTCGTTTTCCACAGAAATGATTAAGTGTTTGGAGACATATGACTGGCCCGGAAATATTAGGGAACTATACAATTTTCTTGATCGGCTGCGTGTAGAACTTGGCAGCAATCCGCCAACAACGGAGGTATTGCAGTCCCTTCTATATTCCATGGGTCCCTCTAATGAAAAGACAGGTGCATTACATTCAGAAGAGCCATTAACACTCAGAGAGCGAATGGAAAAGGATAAAATCGTAAAAGCTCTTATAGCAGCCGATGGAAATATTACAAAAGCGGCAGCAAAGTTAAATATTTCTCGCAGCACATTTTATAGGAAAATAAAAAAATATGAGTTATGACATGGAGAAAAAATGAGACAAATTGAGACGCTGTATCAATTTGTCTTATTCCGGGAAAGAATCAGATGTCGATCGGGCATCTGATTTTGTTGTTCGTCCGGGATTTTCCTCCTCAGTCATGATTGGCATAAAAATTGCAATAACAATATAGGTGATGAGGGCTTTAAAAACTATTGATTGGAGGAGAGAGAATGACACTTTCACCTGCAGCCAGTATTACAGATCAAAAAGCAAAATGGATGTATCAGAAAATGTGTGAGATCCGCCAATTTGAAGACAAGGTCCATGAAATTTTTCAAACAGGAGTTCTGCCGGGATTCGTGCATCTTTATGCAGGCCAGGAAGCAGTAGCTGTTGGCGTATGTGCCCATTTGGATGATCAGGACAGCATTACGAGCACCCATAGAGGGCATGGCCATTGTATTGCCAAAGGGTGCGACTTAAATGGAATGATGGCTGAAATATACGGAAAAGTAACGGGGTTATGTAAAGGAAAAGGCGGCTCTATGCATATCGCAGATGTGGAAAAAGGGATGCTTGGTGCCAATGGAATCGTGGGAGGGGGTTTTCCTCTGGCCGTTGGTGCCGGGTTGACAGCCAAAACACTCAACACAGATGCGGTAGCTGTCTGCTTTTTTGGTGATGGTGCCAATAACCATGGAACATTCCATGAAGGGATCAACATGGCTGCTATTTGGAAGTTGCCGGTCATTTTTATTGCGGAGAACAATGGCTATGCCGAAGCTACACCTTTCCATTATGCATCCAGCTGTAAGAGTATCGTTGATAGAGCAGCCGGCTACAATATTCCGGGAGAAAAAGTAGACGGCAAAGATGTAATGGCTGTGTATGCTGCGGCAGAGCGTGCCGTTAAGCGGGCTAGAAATGGGGAGGGTCCTACGTTAATTGAATGTGTGACTTACCGAAATTACGGTCACTTTGAAGGAGATGCTCAAACCTATAAGAAAATGGAAGAAAAAGAAAAGCATTTAACCGAATTGGATGCCATCGCCAAATTCCGCGAGTATTTGGTATCCAACCGATTAGCAAGTGAAAGAGAGTTGGATGAAATTGATATGGAAGTGAAGGAAGCAGTAGAAGAAGCGGTGAAGTTTTCAGAGGAAAGCCCCTACCCAACTGAAGATGATCTGTTAAAAGATGTCTATGTTTCTTATTAAAAATGATGGAGGTGGAAGATAGATGGCAAGAATGATATCGTTTGCCGATGCGTTGAATGAAGCCATGACCATTGCAATGAGACGCGATGAGAAAGTGATTTTAATGGGAGAAGATGTAGCTGGAGGAGCAGATGTTGATCATTTGCAGGATGATGATGCATGGGGAGGCGTCATGGGGGTTACAAAGGGGCTGGTAACTGAATTTGGCAGAAACCGGGTACTGGATACACCGATTGCTGAAGCCGGATTTATTGGTGCTTCTGTAACCGCAGCAGCAACGGGCCTTCGTCCAATAGCAGAGCTCATGTTTAATGATTTTATTGGAAGCTGCCTGGATGAAGTAATGAATCAGGGGGCCAAACTGCGCTATATGTTTGGAGGAAAGGCGAAGGTACCGCTGACGATCCGGACGATGCATGGGGCAGGCTTCCGGGCAGCAGCCCAGCACTCTCAAAGCCTATATGCACTATTTACCCATATTCCCGGTTTAAAGGTAGTGGTACCCTCGACACCAAGAGATGCAAAAGGGCTTTTATTGACTTCTATTTTCGATGATGATCCCGTAATCTTTTTCGAAGACAAAACGCTTTACAATATGAAGGATGAAGTGGAGGACGACTTCTTTACCATTCCGCTGGGAAAAGCGGATATTAAGCGTCAAGGAACGGATCTGACGATTGTCGCTATCGGAAAACAAGTTCATACTGCATTGGAGGCTGCGGAAAAACTGGCGAGGAGAGGGATTGAGGCTGAAGTCGTTGATCCCAGAAGCTTGTCCCCGTTAGATGAAGAAACCATTTTAAACTCGGTAGCAAAAACAAACAGGTTGATTATAATTGACGAGGCAACACCAAGATGTAACGCTGCCACAGATATTTCAGCACTTGTTGCCGATAAAGGATTTGACTATTTGGATGCACCGATCAAAATGATCACAGCCCCACATAGTCCTGTTCCATTTTCACCTGCGCTGGAAGATATTTATTTGCCATCAGGAGATAAGGTTTTAAAAGTAGTTGCAGAAATGATCGGTGATGAAGCGGTTGCTGTTCAATAACATCACCAACCCTATTTTAAAAATCTGGACTTTTTACAAGAAGGCGTGTTATGTACAAGCCGTGCATAACGCGCTCCTTTCTATATAAATAATCACAGGAGGGCGGAATATGGCAGTAGAGATTATTATGCCCAAGCTTGGAATGGGAATGAAGGAAGGAACGGTTGTTGAATGGCTGAAGGAGAAAGGGGAAGAAATTGAAAAAGGAGAATCCATCGCGGTCATTAGTTCGGAAAAAATAGAAAAGGATATCGAAGCTCCGGAAAGCGGTACCCTTATTGAAGTGGCGGTTGAGGAAGATGCGACCGTTGCTGTAGGCGAACCAATTGGATATATCGGTCAGCCGGGAGAAAAAATAGATGCGCTCCCCACGGACTCTGCCCCGGTTACCGTTGAAAAAGAAACAGCTGCTGCAACAGAAATAGCAAAAAAACATCCAACCATAAGTATGCAAGTAAAAGTGAGGGTTTCGCCGGCAGCGAGAAAGCTGGCCAAATCCGAAGGGATTGACATCAATGCCATAAAAGGGACGGGACCACAGGGGAGAATTACGAAAGAAGATGTTGAAAGAGAGATGAACCGAAAACAAGGGGAAGCTGCTAAAACACTCCCGCCTTCGGAAAATAAACCATCTGATCCTGTATCTGTCAAACAAGTTACCGGTATGAGAAAAGTGATTGCAGAAAGAATGTTCTCAAGCATTCAACAAAGTGCCCAGCTTACGATCCATATGAGAGCGAATGTAACAGAGATGCTCGCGTTGCGTAAAAAGGTCAACTCCGGGCAAGACCGGAAATTAACTGTTACTGATTTTGTTGCCAGAGCAGCCGTATTGGCATTGCTAAAACATCAGCAAATCAATAGCACATATATGGATCACGAGATTCACTCATATGAAACAGTACATCTTGGCATGGCCGTCGCGGTGGATAACGGCCTCGTTGTTCCCGTTATACGCAAAGCTGAACAATATTCCATGGAGGGGCTTGCTAATCAGATTAAAGAGCTTAGTACAAAAGCAAGGGAAGGATCCTTGGAAACTCACGAAATGAAAGGATCTACTTTCACCATTACAAGTTTGGGTGCTTCCGGAGTAGAGTTTTTCACACCGATACTCAATCCTCCGGAGGTAGGGATACTAGGTGTGGGGCTGATTACAGATACACCGGTATTTGCAGGTGAAACATTGGAGCGCCAGTCGATGCTTCCATTAAGTTTGACCTTTGACCATCGGGCCATTGACGGAGTCCCAGCCAGTGAATTTCTCTCTGCTATCAAGGAAATGCTGGAAAACCCATATCAAATGCTAATTAAATGATAGGAACGATATGTATGCGAGAGCGGTTGCTGCAGGACAAGTAACCCATTACATGTCTCGGTACATATAATAACGCAATGTTTCGTACGCACCCCCTATGGAACGAAACATTGCGTGTTCTTATGATTCCATATATAAAATGGAGGATGTGGCTTCTCCGCTGTTAATGTGTGTAAACATAGCAGCAAGTGACCCGATGAGTTCTTTGGCATCCTGTATTTCGATCTTTGGTGAAAGATATACGATTTGAAGAGCTTTTGTTGTACGAGGGGTAACGGCTGTACGAGACGAATCAACAAATGGAGTGCCAAAAGGACCCTCGTTATCTGCTGCGACAAGCAAATGTTTGGCGTGGTTCAGGCGGCCGTTCAGTCCTTCGTAATATTCATCCTCTTTCCCGGAGCGAATCTCCACGCTTCCTTTAATAAATTCCCGGTCGTAAATCCCGAGAGGGATTCTATATTTCAAAGAAAAAAAGTTATTTAGGTCTGCTGCGGAGTTTGTGGAAGGGAGATAGTTTTGTTTCTTAATCCGCCGATACAGCGCCTCTGCCGAATGTCTATATCGATTCGGATCCTTGCCAAGTGTTTTGAAGATCGATCTCCACTCCCTTATCTCTTCATAATCCGTAACGCTGTGATCTTCCAGCTCAAAAAACGCAGATTCCTGAAAGAGCTGCAGCCTCCCTTTAAGCATTTGCGGCGAATCTCCGATTGTGATGTTGTCATATTCAATGACGCCAATTTTTAAATCCGGAATTTTTTCGAAAAGAGATGAGTCTATGGATACTTCCAACCTTTTCACCTCCAAATTTCTTTTAAAATAGTTTATCATATAGTTGCAGTTATGACAGTTAGCCTGCTTGGCTTGACATAGAGATTTGCTGGGAAAGGAGGTTGTACGATGAATTACAATCAATTAAAAGAAGACATCATTTCATTCAGCCGGCAAATCGGAATTGATAAAATTGGTTTTACAAGCGCAGATCCCTTTACTGAAATGAAAAATCTCCTGATCAGACAGGAGGAGCTAGGCTATCAATCCGGTTTTGAACATAAAAATATTGAGGAACGAACACATCCGGATTTGATTTTTGAGGAACCCAGATCCATTATAGCAATTGCGCTTGCTTACCCTTCCAAAATGAAAGATGCTCCACGCGGAGAAAAAGGAGCGCGGCGCGGAATATTCTGTAAAGCCTCCTGGGGTGTAGACTATCATGTCCTTGTCCGTGAAAAGCTTGAACAGCTCGAAGCTTTTATTCATGAAAGGGTCCGTGAGGCCAGGATGAAATTAATGGTGGATACCGGTGAACTGGTGGACAGAGCCGTTGCAGAACGTGCCGGGATCGGCTGGAGCGGAAAAAATTGTTCAATTATTACACCGGAGTTTGGCTCGTACGTGTATCTTGGAGAAATGATCACTAACCTTCCCTTTGAGCCCGATGAGCCGATTCTTGATCAATGCGGGGAATGCACGAAATGTCTGGACGCCTGTCCAACAGGTGCACTTGTCCAGCCGGGACAATTAAATGCTCAAAGCTGTATTGCCTTTTTAACTCAGTCCAAAAATTTTATTCCCGACGAATTTCGAGAGAAGATCGGCAACCGCCTGTACGGATGCGATACATGCCAGACGATATGTCCGAAAAATAAAGGAATGGATTTTCATCATCATCCTCAAATGGAGCCTGACCCTGAAGTCGCCAAACCTTTGCTGCAGCCGCTCCTTGAGTTGTCTAATAGGGAATTCAGAGAACAGTTTGGAGCAGTTTCGGGCTCCTGGCGGGGGAAGAAGCCGATCCAGCGGAATGCGATTTTGGCTTTGGCTCATTTCAAAGAAGAGAGTGCCGTTCCGGATTTAATCAGGGTATTAAACCACGATGTTAGGCCGGAAATCAGGGGAACGGCAGCCTGGTCCCTTGGAAAAATCGGTGGCAACGAGGCAAAAGCTGCCTTGCTCCATGCAAAGGCAATAGAAAAAAATAAAGATGTGTTACATGAAATTCATAAAGGTCTTCAGTTTTTCATGGAAGAAGATATAGGATAGATTGTGCGGACAACAGGTATGTCCGCTTTTTTTGTCAAAAAATGTTTGAAAACATGTCCAGTGGGAACGTAGTAGTAGTGTAAGGCAAAATACTTCTAAGGAGGAATCTCAAATGGCTAACAACAATAAAGATCGTAAGATGTCAGTAGAAGAAGCAGGTCGTAAAGGCGGCGAAGCCACTGCAAGAAACCACGACAGAGATTTCTATGAAGAAATTGGCCGCAAGGGCGGCGAAGCGACTGCAGAAAACCATGATAGAGATTTCTATGAAGAAATTGGCCGTAAGGGCGGCGAAGCGACTGCAGAAAACCATGACAGAGAATTCTATGAAGAGATTGGCCGCAAAGGCGGCGAAGCGACTGCAGAAAACCATGACAGAGAATTCTATGAAGAGATTGGCCGCAAAGGCGGCGAAGCTACATCTGAAAATCACGACCGTGATTTTTACGAAGAAATTGGTGAAAAAGGCGGAAATGCCCGAGCCAGACAGCGTGATGACGAGTAAATTCAACAAAAGGTTAACAATTGATATTCTATAAGAAAAAGGAAGGTACTCTTCATGGGTGCCTTCCTTTTTTGTGAATATATTAATGATTAAATTAGTAATGACTCATATACCGATGAATTGTTTTCTTTCGGGGTTCCTGTGAATCAGCTAATTCGAGGATCGTCCCATTGAAAATCACTTGCAAAATATTCACACGTAAATGAATTTTTGTTGCTTCATGAAGAAGCAGCCTCAACGCCAAAAATCTTTGCAATCCGCTTGAGGATGTGTCTTGATTTATCCTGTTGTCATCTTCCCGTTTTTCCGATAAACCTCTGTTTCCCAGCATATATATTGGGGAGGAGGGATGGCATGAGAAAGCAGCTTCAGGGAGTGCTGGAAAGAAGAGTGAAGGAGATTGTAGGGGAAAGAAAAGCGAAAGATGAACAGGTGATTCGTAAAAAGGAAACGATGGCTAAAAGGAACGCGGAGATTGTCAAGACAACTGCAGTGGGAAATATTATACATGCTGAAAGAAAAAACGATGAACACCATTTAATTTATCAAATTCATTGGAAGCATTATATTAAGCAGCGGGGATTATTTTATATAGAAGAAGAAATTGAGAGAAGAGAAGCAGCATTCAAGCATCAGCGTCTGGCGGCAGATAATGAATTACCGATAAAATATGCTGAATCCATGCAGTCAAGAATGGTTAAAGAGAATAGGGATTTTGGAATGGAACGCTACTCCTATGACCGCCTGAAAGCTGTCCAATATGCAGAACGGTGGTGGAATGATTATAATCCTGCGTATGAAAAGTTTGATGTAGATTGTACAAACTATGTTTCTCAATGCTTATTTGCAGGCGGCGCTCCAATGAGGGGTTATCCTGACCGAACTAAGGGATGGTGGTACCGGAATAGAAATTGGAGCTATAGCTGGTCCGTTGCCAATGCATTAAAAGTTTATTTGGAGCACTCAACTGCCGGCCTGCGTGCAGCAGAGGTACAGGATCCACGGGAGCTTCAACCGGGCGATATTATTTGCTACGACTTTCAAGGGGATGGCCGTTATGATCATAATACCATTGTGACGGGAGAGGATGCAGATGGAATGCCGCTCGTCAATGCGCATACGTATAACAGCAGGATGAGATATTGGGCATATGAAGATTCATCGGCATACACCCCAAATATTCAATATAAATTGTTTCATATTCTTGATGGCCAGTCATAATAAAGGGATTACACCTCATATACCTCCCTGTTTTCAATCAAACTGCAAAGTGTTATAATAAGACGGTTATATAGTTGAATGAGGTGACGACAGTGGCCATACATGTTGTATTATATCAGCCTGAAATTCCTGCCAATACCGGAAATATTGCGAGGACGTGTGCAGCAACAGATACTTGCCTGCATCTCATCCGGCCTCTGGGATTCTCAACGGAAGATAAAATGCTCAAGCGGGCAGGACTCGATTATTGGAAATTTGTCAACATTGTTTATCACGATTCTATAGAGGATTTCTTTGCCGGCAGTAAAGGCGGGGAATATTTTTTCCTGACCAAATACGGCCGAAAGCCCCATACTTCGTTTTCGTATGATGACCCGAAAATTAATTATTATTTTATTTTTGGAAGAGAAACGGATGGGTTGCCGAAAGAATTGCTGGAAAAGTATCAAGATAGATGCCTGAGAATCCCAATGACCGAAAATGTCAGGGCATTGAACCTGTCCAACACAGCTGCCATTTTGGTGTACGAGGCCCTTCGGCAGCAGGGATATCCCGGATTAAAATAAAAAGGAAGCTGACGGCAGACAGCTTCCTTTTTATTAATTCTTTAGCCGGCAAATGTTACTTTTTAAATACACCTGGCTTATCTTCACGGCCTGATGCAAAAATTGCAGAAAGAAATGAAATAGCCACAGCCAACATTAAAATAGTCCTCATTATATGTAAGCCTCCTTTTTAACCGAAGTTGTCCTGAAATTTATTATATCCGATTTTCTTCATATTGTGAATGAAAGATCCCTGGCGGAAATTTGGCGAAATGATGAATGTACAGATTCCTTCCAAAAAGACGCGGTATTAAATGTAAGACATGTTCAGTCAGTCGAGTGCATATGGTTAATTAAACATACCTCATTACGCAAATAGGGAGGTCCATATGGATATTCTAAAAAAGATTGAACAATACAGGTCTCAAGAGGAGAAGTTAAGATGGGAAGGAACCTTTGCCGATTACTTGGAACTGATTAAAGAAAAGCCATGGGTAGCGCAGTCGGCACACTCCCGTATATATAACATGATTAAGGATGCCGGTGTTGAAGAGGAGAATGGGCATAAAGAATATCGTTTTTTCAGCCATGAGCTGTTTGGTTTGGAAGAAGCGCTGGAAAAGCTGGTGGAAGAGTACTTTCATCCGGCGGCTAAACGTCTGGATGTCAGAAAGAGGATTTTGCTGCTAATGGGTCCTGTAAGCGGAGGTAAATCCACGATCGTTACCATGCTTAAAAGAGGACTCGAAGCATATTCGAGAACTGACCGCGGTGCCATCTTTGCCATTAAAGGCTGTCCAATGCACGAAGACCCCCTTCATTTAATTCCGCAGCATTTACGTGCTGACTTCCAACAGGAATATGGGATCAAAATCGAAGGGAATCTGTCGCCATTAAATACGATGAGGCTTGAAGAGGAATACGGCGGGCGAATCGAAGATGTTTTGGTAGAACGTATATTTTTGTCGGAGGATAAACGGGTGGGAATCGGAACGTTCAGTCCATCCGACCCGAAGTCTCAGGATATTGCTGATTTGACGGGAAGTATTGATTTTTCAACCATTGCCGAATACGGATCGGAATCAGATCCTCGGGCTTACCGCTTTGACGGCGAGCTGAATAAAGCGAATCGGGGTTTGATGGAATTCCAGGAAATGTTAAAGTGTGACGAAAAATTCCTTTGGCATTTACTGTCTCTGACGCAGGAAGGAAATTTTAAAGCGGGAAGATTTGCTTTAATATCTGCCGATGAGCTGATTGTGGCCCATACAAACGAAACGGAATACCGTTCATTTATTGCCAATAAAAAGAACGAAGCCCTGCATTCCAGGATTATTGTTATGCCTGTTCCGTATAACCTAAAGGTTTCTCAGGAAGAACGTATATATGAAAAAATGATTAGGGACAGTGATGTTGCCGATGTGCATATCGCCCCTCATACCCTGCGGGTAGCAGCCATGTTTACAGTTCTGACCCGATTGAAGGAACCAAAGCGGGGAGACATTGACCTCTTGAAGAAAATGCGTCTTTATGATGGGGAAAATGTAGAGGGATACAACTCATCCGATTTAAACGAGTTAAAAAAAGAATATCAGGATGAGGGGATGAGCGGCATTGATCCGAGATACGTGATCAACCGGATTTCATCCACCATTATTCGTAAAAACGTCCCGTCCATTAACGCCTTGGATGTATTGCGATCATTGAAAGAAGGGCTTGATCAACATCCATCCATTACACAGGAGCTCCGTGAAAAATACTTGAATTTCATTTCTATAGCCCGGAAAGAATACGATGAACTTGCCAAAAAGGAAGTACAGAAAGCTTTTGTCTACTCTTATGAAGAATCAGCCAAAACCTTAATGGACAATTATTTGGATAATGTGGAAGCATTTTGTAACAAATCTAAGTTAAAGGATCCGTTGACTGGGGAGGAAATCAGCCCTGATGAGAAGTTGATGCGCTCGATCGAAGAGCAGATAGGTATTTCCGAAAATGCCAAAAAGGCGTTCCGGGAAGAAATTTTAATACGAATCTCGGCCCTGGCCCGAAAAGGGAAAAAATTTGATTACCGCTCCCATGCAAGATTACGTGAAGCGATCCAAAAGAAACTGTTTGCTGACTTGAAAGATGTCGTAAAAATTACAACTTCAGCCAAAACCCCTGATGAGCAGCAATTGAAAAAGATCAATGAGGTGGTAGCGCGATTAATTGATGAACACGGCTATAACTCCACCTCAGCCAATGAATTGCTTCGTTACGTTGGAAGCTTGTTAAATAGGTAACAAATAGCCCCTTCCTAAACAGTGAACAAAATGTTCCGGAGAGGAAGGGGCCTTTGTTAAAATACAGGGAAGATTTTCGGAATCGCTTAAAAATTTGCAGTGATGACATACTTTTTATGCTGGCAGCCGACCAAGTTTGAACTGCTGAAAACATTCAGTTTTCAACAGTTCAAATCATATTTTAATTTGTCCCATTCTTTAAACTATCTGTAAATAAATCTGTCTGTCTGCATAAGATAGAATAATACATGGCATACTGCTGTGTATGTAAATAGCAAGGGGGGCGTCGTGAACATGTCGAAGTCGCAGTCTCATCAGTTTGCTGTCTCTCAAGAAGATTGGTCCCTCCATCGAAAAGGTTATGATGATCAACAACGGCATCAGGAGAAAGTGCAGGAGGCCATACGCAACAACTTACCGGATTTGATCACTGAAGAAAGTATTATCATGTCGGATGGCCGCGATGTTGTGAAGATCCCAATCAGATCTTTAGATGAATATAAAATTCGATACAATTATGATAAAAATAAACATGTCGGCCAAGGAGATGGGGACAGTCAGGTGGGTGACGTGGTAGCAAGAGACGGATCCCAGCAGCCTGGCCCGGGTAAAGGGCAAGGAGCCGGAGACCAGCCGGGCGAAGATTACTATGAAGCGGAAGTATCCATGCTGGATTTGGAAGAGGCTTTATTTAAAGAGCTGGAATTGCCGAATCTCAAACGAAAAGAACAAGATGCAAACGAAATTACACATATTGAATATAACGATGTACGGAAAACGGGTCTCATGGGTAATATTGATAAAAAACGGACGATGATGAGTGCATTTAAGCGAAATGCAATCAAAGGAGATCCAAAATTCTACCCCATATTTCCTGAAGATTTAAAATTTAGAACATGGAATGAAGTACAAAAACCAGAATCCAATGCGGTTGTCATAGCCATGATGGATACGAGCGGTTCAATGGGAGTCTGGGAAAAATATATGGCTCGAAGTTTCTTCTTTTGGATGACACGTTTTTTACGCACGAAATATGAAAAAGTGACCATTGAATTTATTGCCCACCATACAGAGGCCAAAGTTGTAACAGAAGAAGATTTTTTCTCTAAGGGAGAAAGTGGAGGAACGATTTGTTCGTCTGTGTACCGAAAAGCGCTGGAGGTCATTTCTGAAAAATACGATCCCGGCCGTTATAATATTTACCCCTTTCATTTTTCGGATGGAGATAATCTGACGTCAGACAATGCAAGATGTATCAAGCTGGTCGGAGAATTAATGGAAAAATCCAATATGTTTGGGTATGGTGAGGTAAATCAATATCAAAGAAATTCAACATTGATGTCCGCTTATAAAAATATTAAAGACGAAAAGTTCCGATATTATATTTTAAAGCAGAAAGCGGACGTATACCACGCCATGAAAAGTTTTTTTAAAAAAGAAGAGCAATCTTCCCCAGTTTAAAAATAGGGGAAAATGAATCGAGAGTTCTTTCATAAAAAGGACTCTCTCTTTTAATTGAATAATTTTCTGAATTTATAGTTGACAGTCCATGAAAATACAAGTATTCTGTAAATAAATATATAACAGAATTAACCGAATGGGACAATTTTCTGTTATATAAATCATAAAATAAATGAAGGCGTATACACAGAACGTTGCTTATGAAAGGGGTCCATAAAAAATGGGTGTAGCTGAAGGACTTTCGTATGAAGAAAAGCTGAATCTGTTTATGGAAAGAATAAACAACGGTGAAAAAATTGAGCCGGACGACTGGATGCCGGATGATTACCGAATGGCGCTGATTAAATTGATTTCCATGCATGGGATGAGCGAAATTATGGGAGCATTGCCGGAAAAAGAATGGGTTCCCAGAGCCCCTTCACTCCGGAGAAAACTTGGAATTATGGCAAAAGTGCAGGACGAAATGGGGCATGGACAGCTCCTTTTGAGAGTTGCTGAAGATTTGATGGCACCGCTCGGTAAAGGGCGGGAAGATTTAATGAACGATCTCTTAAACGGAGATTTAAAGTTTCATAATGTTTTTCATATGGAGGCACCCACGTGGGCAGATGCCGGATTGATCGGCTGGCTCGTTGACGGTGCCGCGATTATTACGCAAACGAACATGTTAAATGCCTCCTATGGACCTTATGCCCGTGCATTACAAAGGATTTGTGCAGAGGAAGTGTTTCATGCCCAGCATGGGGAATCCATTATTTTGGCTTTGGCTGAAGGAACGAAGGAACAGAAAGATATGATTCAAGACGCCATTAACAGATGGTGGCCGTCATTGCTAATGTTTTTTGGTCCTCCTTCGGCTGAAACCACCGGATCGTCCAAACAGGATATTACCATTCGATATAAGATCAGGACGAAAACAAATGAGCAGCTGCGCCAGGATTTTCTTTCGAAATATATTCCAAGAGTGTTATCACTGGGGCTTACGGTCCCAGATGAAACATTGAGATATGATGAAGAAAAGCAGGAATGGATCTATCAACAGCCTGACTGGAACGAATTTAAAAAGATTATTTCCAATCAGGGACCGAAATCCCAAAGCAGGCTTCAATTAAGGAGAACAGCCTTTAAAGAAAATGAATGGGTTAGAAGAGCTCTTAGCTGAAGTTTTGCACGAAAGAGGAGGAATCATAGATGGCCAAAGGCAATATAGATGGTTTCTATCAAGTGTATGAAGTATTCAGCAAGCGGAATCAAAAGGGAGATTTTCAGCACCAGTTCAGTCTGCTGGCCCCCAATAGAGAAATGGCTTTTATCATGGCCCAGGAGAATTTTATGCGGCGCGAGCCGGTTGTTGATCTCTGGGTCGTAAAGCGGGAAGATATCCGCATGATGAAACCCGAAGAAAGGGAAATGGTAAAAAGGCTGGATAACAAAGATTACCGTTTGACGAAAGGGTATGGTTACCTAAAAAAGAAATGGCGGCAATATGAGCAAAACATGCTGGATGAAAAGGAAATTATGTCTTGGGGAGAAATGGGAAAAGAAGGCAGGAAAAAGACACAATAATTTGCTGAATGTATCTCATCTATAACAAATAAAGGAGACATGATGCATGTTTAAAATGATTGCGTTATTCAAAAAACCGGAAAACCCAGAGGAATTTGATCAATATTATTTTGAAACCCATCTGCCGCTTACCGAGAAGATTCCAGGTCTTCGCAAAGCGGAAGTAACAAAGTTCACGGGATCTCCGGCAGGTGAGAGTCCTTATTATTTAATGTGTGAAATGTATTATGATAGTTTTGAAGCTTTTAAGGAAGCGTCCAAAACAGAAGAATCGAAAGCCTCAGGAAAGGATGTCATGAAATTTGCCGGGGATCTTGTCACATTTATGTTCGGTGAGGAAGTAAATGGCTGATTATCAATATATCAAAACAGAGACAGACGGCCGGGTGGGGATTGTTTGGCTGAACCGCCCGGATGTCCTCAATGCCTTGAATCGGAAGATGGTTTATGAGATTCTCTCTGCTTTTGAAGCATATGACCGCGATGAAGATGTACGGGTCATACTGCTTGCCGGAAAGGGAAGAGCCTTTGCAGCTGGGGCAGATATTGAAGAAATGGCAGAAGATGATGCCGTCTCCATGGAGCTGCTCAATCAATTTGCTGACTGGGATCGCTTAAGTCTTACAAAAAAACCGGTTATCGGCGCGGTGCACGGTTACTGCCTGGGAGGCGGTTTTGAGCTGGCGTTAGTTTGCGATTTACTGTTTGCAGCAGATGATGCCCAATTTGCTTTTCCGGAAATCAAATTGGGTGTCATGCCGGGTGCAGGAGGAACACAGAGGCTCACGAAACTGATCGGCAAATCAAGAGCTTTGGAATGGATCTGGGGCGGTGACATGCACACGTCAAAAGAAGCTGTGGAGCTTGGAATTGTTAACAGGCTGTATCCAAAAGACTTACTGTTCAAAGAAGCAATACAATACGCCAGGCTGCTGTCAGAAAAACCACCGCTTGCAGTCCGGCTTATTAAAGAAGCCGTTCATAAAGCAGTGGATGTTCCACTTCAGGAAGGAATGTATTTTGAAAGAAAAAATTTTTATCTGCTCTTTTCTTCGGAAGACCAAAAAGAAGGAATGCAGGCATTTGTTGAAAAAAGAAAAGCAGAGTTTAAAGGACGTTAAGGGGAGATAACATGTTTGAAACGATCGGGTATAAAGTGAAAGGTTCTACTGCATGGATCACATTGAACCGCCCGGATAAATTGAATGCTTTTAACAACACAATGCATTTCGAGTTATTGAAAGCGCTTCATATGGCAGATGAGGACAGCAACGTACGGTCTATTGTCCTGCAAGGTGCAGGGAGAGCTTTTTGTGCCGGGCAGGATTTGGGGGAAGTGGACGCTTCCACAGACTACGGGGATTTGCTGAGAGAGCGCTATAATCCGGTGATTCAAAAAATGAGTAACATTGGCAAGCCGGTGATTGCTGCCGTAAACGGAACAGCCGCAGGGGCTGGCTTCAGTCTGGCCTTGGCTGCAGATTTCAGGCTCGCTTCAGAAAAAGCCAACTTTTTGAATGCGTTTATTCATATAGGGCTTGTACCTGACTCCGGCAATACATATTATTTGCCGCGTATAGTCGGACATGCAAAAGCTTTGGAACTGATGGTGCTCGGCGAAAAGATCCAAGCCGAGGAAGCTGCTAGGCTCGGACTTGTCACACAAGTCATTCAAGCCCAAAATTGGGAAACGGAAGTAGCCGAGTTCTCGGAAAAGCTTGCATCTATACCAACCAAAGCATTCGAAATGATAAAAGAAAGCCTTGCAAAATCTTGGGAGTCCTCCCTTGAACAAGTATTGGAAATGGAAGCTTATCATCAAAAACGGGCCGGGCAGTCCAATGATCATCAGGAAGGTGTGAAAGCGTTTCTGGAAAAACGCCGTCCTGTCTTTACGGGAGATTGATAGAAACCGCACAGCGATGCACTGAAACTTATTGACTATCAAGCCTAACCATTGTACCATAACGATAATTATTGTCCTTTTTTAAAAGACAATAAAACAATAATGAGGGGGAAAATCAATGAAGAGAAAGTGGAAAAGAAGTGCAATGGCTTTATTTAGCGGGGCTATACTCATGCTTGCAGCTTGCGGTAACAACTCATCTGCTCCTGAAGAAGAAAGCAGCACAGACCAGCCCGCCCAGGAGGAAGAGGCACAGAAATATACAATCGGTGTCACTCAAATTGTTGAGCATCCATCTTTGAATGCGGCCTTTGACGGATTTAAAGCAGCTCTGGAAGAAGCGGGTATTGATGCCGAATATGATGTTCAAATTGCACAGGGAGATAACAGTGCAAATACATCTATTGCCAATAACCTTGTCAGCGCAGGAGTTGATCTGATTTTTGCCAATTCCACTCCAAGTGCTCAAGCAGCAGCAAGCGCTACGAGTGATATACCGATCATCTTTACCTCTGTTACAGATGCTGAAGGTGCCGAATTGGTAGAATCCAATGAAAACCCCGGCGGAAATGTAACCGGAACCGTAGATACACATCCGGATGCCATTCCAAATACATTGAAGTTTTTGAAAGAGGAATTGAACGCAGAGAAAGTTGGAATGGTTTTCAATTCAGGTGAGCAAAACTCCCGTGCCCAGGTAGACTCTATTAAACAATTAATTGAGGACGAGGGATTAGGGCTTGAAATTGTTGAAGCTTCCGTGGCTACATCTGCTGATGTAAAACAGGCTGCTGAATCACTCGTAGGCAGTGTAGATTCCATGTATACCATTACAGATAACACGGTCGTATCTGCACTGGAATCCGTAGTATCTGTTGCGAACGACAATAACATTCCTATGATGGTTGGGGAATTCGATTCAGTTGAAAGAGGCGGCTTTGGGGCCTACGGCTTTGAATATTATGACATTGGATATGAGGCTGGCCAGATGGCGGTTAAAGTACTGAAAGGTGAAAGTGAGCCTGCTGAAATGCCGGTCCAATATCCACAGAACCTGAAATTTGTCATTAACAAAGAAACTGCTGATGCCGTTGGTATTGAAATCAAAGATGAATGGAATGCAGAGGACGTTAAAGAATTAGAAAAATAAGGAGATGATTCTATATGTTTGCAGCTCTGTTTGGCTCCGTTGAGCAAGGAATCATCTATGCAATTATGGCCCTTGGCGTGTATCTTTCGTTCCGGGTTCTTGATTTTCCGGATCTGACTGTAGATGGAAGCTTTGTAACAGGTGCTGCGGTTGCTGCCACGATGATCATCTTCGGATATCATCCGGCAGCAGCCACAGTAACTGCCCTTGTCATCGGCTTTTTTGCCGGCTGTATAACAGGACTGTTAAATACGAAAGGAAAGATTAATCCCCTTTTATCCGGTATATTAATGATGATTGCCTTATATTCAATCAATTTACGCATTATGGGGATGACTTCAGATACTTCTGTCGGCAGGCCGAATATTCCGCTTTTGAATTCTGAAACCATCTTTTCACAGTTTCAGGGCTTTTGGGGATCACTCGGCATTGACACAGCTTTAAACAGTATGTTGGCCGCGATCGGCATCAAGCACCTTCCATCGACATGGGGCACGCTCGTTCTAATGGCGATTGTCACATTGATTATCAAGTTGGCTGCAGATTGGTTTTTGCGTACAGAAGTCGGTCTGGCCATTAGAGCAACCGGGGATAATAAACGGATGATCAGAAGCTTTTCAGCAAATACAGATAATCTTGTAATCCTGGGATTGGGGATTTCAAACGGACTCGTTGCTTTATCAGGAGCATTGATCGCTCAGTACTCCAAGTTTTCGGATATCGGAATGGGAATCGGAATGATTATTATAGGTCTTGCTTCTGTGATCATTGGTGAAGCCATTTTTGGTACAAAGACAATTGTAAGAACAACACTGGCAGTTATAGCGGGTGCTATTATTTACCGTATTGTTCTTGGTTTGGCTTTGCGGATCAAGCTGCTTGATACAGGAGATATGAAACTGATCACAGCTGTCATTGTGATTGCAGCTCTTGTTATGCCTCAAATCATTGATAAGAGAAGAGAGAACAAGCGAAAGGCAAAGCGTCACGCTGAAAGGATGGCAGCTTTAAAAAATACTGATAACAAGGAGGTCGAAACCGTTGCTGAAGCTCGAACAGATTAGCAAAATCTTCAACGAAGGAACACCGGATGAAAAAATAGCTCTGGATCGAGTGAACTATTCATTAAAAAAAGGCGATTTCGTTACAGTCATCGGCAGTAACGGTGCTGGAAAGTCCACTTTGATGAATATGATTTCAGGTGTTTTGACCCCGGATGTCGGTACAGTTGAAATTGAATCCAGAGATGTTACTAAGCTCCCGGAATTTAAACGTTCCCGTTTCATAGGGAGGGTATTCCAGGACCCTATGGCTGGAACCGCTCCTTCCATGACAATTGAAGAAAATTTGGCCATGGCGTATTCCCGAAATAAAAAAAGAACATTGAAAAGTGGAGTGGACCGTAAAAGAAAGGACTTTTTCAGGACCGCACTTGAAAGACTGCATTTAAATTTAGAAAATCGTTTGAATGCAAAAGTGGGTCTTTTGTCCGGAGGGGAAAGGCAAGCCTTATCGCTGCTGATGGCAACTTTCACTCAACCCTCTATTTTATTGCTTGACGAGCACACGGCTGCTCTCGACCCGGCAAGAGCTGAATTGATTACCAAATTAACGAAAGAGCTGGTAGAAAAAGATCAACTGACGACGTTGATGGTTACCCATAACATGCAGCAGGCGTTAGACCTTGGAAACCGTCTGATTATGATGGATAAGGGCCAAATTATCCTTGAAGTTGAAGAAGAAGAGAAGAAAAAGTTAACCATTGAGACGCTGCTGGAAGAGTTTCAGCGGATTCGCGGTGAACAATTTGCCAGCGACAAGGCACTGCTTGCTAATTAAGCAAGGTCTTACCAGATATGCTGTACCGAAACCGGCGGGGCTTTGTAATGCATTCGATGATACATGCCCCTTTTTGCCGGATAAAGTAAATGAAAGCGCTTCAACACAGAACAGCATGAAAGGAAGAGAGCTGTGAATTTTTTTGATGAGATTCAGGAGCACGAACAAGTAGTTGTCTGCAACGATCCAAAGACAGGTTTAAAGGCAATCATTGCGATTCATAGCACTGCTCTTGGGCCCGCAACAGGAGGATGCAGAATGTTTCCTTATACTTCATTTGAAGAGGCACTGGAAGATGTTCTGCGCTTATCTAAAGGAATGACATACAAGTGTGCAGCGGCTGATGTAGATTTTGGCGGCGGTAAAGCTGTCATTATTGGAAATCCGGCCAAAGATAAATCTCCGGAACTTTTCAGGGCATTTGGCAGGTTCGTTGAATCACTGAATGGACGCTTTTATACAGGAACAGATATGGGGACAGAACCTTCCGACTTTGTTCATGCGATGAAAGAGACCAATTGTATTATCGGCCTGCCGGAAGAATACGGCGGAGGAGGGGACTCTTCTGTTCCAACAGCTTTGGGCGTCATTTACGGCATTCAAGCAACAAACCAGTTTATTAACGGCTCCAGTGAACTTGAAGGCAAGACGTTTGCAGTACAAGGACTCGGGAAAGTCGGCTTTAAAGTAGCGGAAAGGCTTCTCCTGGAAGATGCAAAGCTTTATGTTGCTGAACCGAATGAACGGATCATTGCTAATTTGGTCAGGCGCGGAGAAGAGCTCGGTAATTCGTCGATCAAGGCTGTTTACAGTGATGATATATATAGTGTTGAAGCGGATGTATTTGTTCCGTGTGCAATCGGAGGAATACTGAATGATGAAACAATCCAGATGCTGAAGACAAAAGCGGTTGTAGGATCGGCAAATAATCAGTTAAAAGAAGAACATCACAGTCGTGTACTTCAGGAAAGAGGCATTATTTATGCCCCTGATTACATTGTAAATGCGGGAGGGCTGATCCAAGTAACGGATGAACTTTACGGGGCCAACAAGGAACGGATTTTAACGAAAACTAAAGCCATCTATGATTCCCTCTTACAAATTTTTCAAGTTTCGGAAAGAGAAGGAATATCTACTCTGGAGGCATCCAACCGTTTTTGTGAAAAGAAAATAAGGGCCAGCAGAGAGGGGAATAGTTTTTTTACAAGAGGCATCCCGCCGAAATGGCATATTAGGCAATAATATCCATGTGTTCTTAAAGGAGGAGTACCATGGAGGAGAAATTTAGAAAGGTCGTATATATAGACGGTGACGGGAATCTCGTAAACAATGAAGTGAAAACTGAGTTGACGGAAGATTTCGTGAAATTATGCTATCGGCAGCTTGTTCTTATGCGGACCTTTGACAGAAAAGCGATCAATATGCAGCGGCAGGGGAGACTGGGAACTTATGCTCCATTTGAGGGGCAGGAAGCAGCACAGGTAGGGAGCGCTTTGGCTCTCAGGCCGGATGATTGGATTTTTCCGACCTACAGGGATCATGCAGCAACCATGACATTTGGAATGCCCATGGAAACCGTAATGCTTTATTGGAATGGCAGATCTGAAGGCTGTGTTCCACCTAAGGGTAAGAGAATATTCCCACCGGCAGTTCCGCTCGCAACACAGCTGCCGCATGCCGCAGGGGCTGCCATGGCTGAACAATATAAAGGGACAAAACATGCAGTCATTGTGTACTTTGGTGACGGATCTACATCTGAAGGTGATTTCCATGAGGGACTGAACTTTGCCAGTATTTTTCATGCACCTGTCGTTTTCTTTAATCAAAATAATCATTACGCTATTTCTGTGCCACTGGAAAAGCAGATGAATTCTCAAACGATTGCCCAAAAAGCAGTTGCATATGACATTCCGGGAGTGCAAATAGACGGGAATGATGTATTTGCCGCTTATCTGGAAACAAAAAAAGCATTGGAAAGAGCGAGAGCAGGAGATGGACCAACCTTGATTGAAGCAGTGACGTGGCGGTACGGTGCCCATACAACAGCCGATGATCCAACGAAATACCGGGATCAAACGCTGAGTGAAACCAAACGGAAAAATGGAGATCCGATTTTAAGGCTGGAAAGATATATGAAGAAAGAAGGGATATGGGATGAGACATGGTCTGAATCTATTGGGGAGGAAGCAGCTGAAACAGTAGAAAGTGCCGTCCGAAAAATGGAGTCTTATCCTGCAGTCGATGTCAATGCTCTATTTGATCACGTATTTGAAGTGAAACCATGGATCATTCAGGAACAAAAAGATCAATATATTGCTTTCTTGCGAGGTGTTCAGTCATGAGTATATCTGCACCGGCTTCACAAAAGCTGACATTGGTTCAAGCGGTTACCGATGGACTAAGAACAATGATGAAGGAACGTGAAGAAATCATACTCATGGGAGAAGACATCGGAGTCAATGGCGGGGTGTTCCGTGCAACGGATGGACTCATACAAGAGTTTGGAGAAAAACGGGTGATCGACACTCCCATCAGTGAAGCAGGAATTGCCGGGACAGCCGTCGGGATGGCGGTCAACGGTCTGTTGCCAGTTATAGAAATGCAATTTCTGGGTTTTATATATCCTGCCTTTGAGCAAATTATGACGCATGTCACCAGGCTTAGAATGAGAACTAACAGTCATTATCATGTCCCTCTTGTAATTCGTGCCCCATACGGAGCCGGGATCCGTGCTCCTGAAATCCATTCTGACAGTGTTGAAGCTTTATTTACTCATATGCCGGGAATCAAGGTAGTTTGTCCGGCCAATCCCTATGATGCCAAAGGGCTGTTGATTGCCAGCATTGAAGACCCTGATCCGGTTCTGTTTTTGGAATCCATGAGATCGTATCGGGCATTCAGAGAAGACGTTCCAAAAAAGAAGTATACCGTTGAGATAGGGAAAGCAAAAAAGCTTGCTGATGGCGAAGATGTAACACTTATTGCCTGGGGGGCAATGGTACCCGTTGCAGTGAAAGCTGCCAATCGAATGGAAGAAAAAGGAATAACTTGTGAAGTTTTGGATTTGCGGACATTATATCCGCTTGACCGCGATATGATTGCAGAATCAGTACAAAAAACCGGGAGAGCTGTGATTGTTCATGAAGCGCATGCAACAAGCGGATTGGGGGCAGAAATTATTGCTTTGATCAATGATACCTCCTTTCTTTATTTAAAGTCACCGATTGAAAGAGTAACAGGGTTTGATGTTCCGGTTCCGTTTTATTCTTTGGAACAGCATTATTTGCCAACACCAGACCGGGTGGCAGCGGCGATTGAAAGAGTGGTCCATTTCTAAAAACATGTAAAAGGTCTAATCGCCTGGATTAGACCTTTTTTCAGTGCATTCCTGAAAAAAGCATAGGCCATCAGGGATTGAGCACATGCAGAAATATGCAAACGGCATGATTGCGGTGATCCACACAGCGTCTTTTTAATTATAGTTCTCTAATGAGGGACAAATGCCAATTGATAGAAAAACAGTACAGAAAATATATATACAAGCCAGTGAACCTCTCTCCATTTTCCTTTCACGGCTTTCATTAAAGGATATGAGATAAAGCCCAAAGCGATTCCTGTGGCAATACTGGATGTAAGGGGCATACTTAAGATAATTAAAAATGCCGGAAAGGCTTCATCGATCTCTTTCCAGTTGATATCGGACACAGACCCGATCATTAAGCTTCCTACGATGATAAGGGCAGGTGCTGTAATGGCAGATAATCCGGAAACAGCGCTTACCAGCGGTCCGAAAAAAGCTGCCGCTATAAACAGGAGAGAAACGGTTAAGGTCGTTAAGCCTGTCCGCCCACCGGCAGCCACGCCTGATGATGATTCGACGTAAGCACTGGTCGGGCTCGTTCCAAACATAGCTCCGGCAGTTGTAGCAACCGAATCTGCCAGGAGTGCCTGCCGCGCACGAGGGAAGGTGTTTCCCTTCATCAATCCCGCTTGCTGGGCAACACCGATCATCGTACCGGTTGTATCAAAAATCGTAACAAGCAGGAAGGAGAAGACAACTGCATAGAGGAAATGCTCTGCTACATTACTTATGGCAACAAACGGGTTGGTTACAATCAAACCTTCCGGCAGGGAAGGTATTTGTATAAAACCTTGGTCAAATGAAAGTTGTCCGGTGAAAAAAGCAACTGCTGCTGTAATGACCATGCCGATAAATAGTGCCCCATGGATGTTACGGGCCATCAAGATGAGTGTCACTGCCAGACCAAGCAGGGTGAGCAGAGCACTAGGAGAGTGAAGGTCGCCCAATGCAACGAGATTAGATGGATGCGCAACAATAATTCCGGACATCCTCAAGCCAATGAAAGCGATAAACAGGCCGATCCCTGCTGTTATTCCGCTTTTTAAGTTGGCAGGGATCGCTTCTATTAATATTTTTCTAAAGGGTGTTAAGGATAAAATGATAAAAATGATACCGGCCACAAATACTGCGGAGAACGCAGCCACGTAGGATATGTTGTGCGTCCCGACTACGGAATAGGCAAAATAAGCATTTAATCCCATTCCCGGAGCGATGGCAATGGGGTAATTGGCCGCCAAAGCCATCCATAGGGTGCCGATGACTGTAGCAATAATGGTCGCAGTGAACACTTGTTCAAAAGGTACACCGGCATCCTTTAAAATAATAGGGTTCACTACAACAATATATACCATCGTCAAAAATGTCGTAATTCCCGCCAAAATTTCTGTTTTTACTGTCGTTTGATTTTCCTGTAATTTAAACAACCTTACAACCTCCAACAAAAAGCAATCCTTATCAAAGGATTGCAGAGTTTACATAAACACAGCCAAAAAGAAATAAAACAATGCAGAGAGCAAAATGGTAATAGGCAATGTGATAAACCAAGTCATCACCATTCTTTTGGCCGTATCCCACTTAACCCCTTTTACCCTGTGTGACGTTCCGACACCAAGTATGGAAGAGGAGATGACATGGGTGGTGCTGACCGGAAGATGGATGTAGGTGGCACCAAATATGATAAGTGCAGAACTTAAATCCGCTGCTACACCATTGACAGGTTTGATTTTCATGATTCTCCCTCCGACTGTCTTAATAATCCTCCATCCGCCGACAGAAGTACCCAATCCCATGGCAAGCGCACACGAAAATTGTACCCAAAAGGGAATATCAGTCGTCGTATGAAAATTGTTGGCAATCAGAGCCATTGTAATGATTCCCATTGCCTTTTGTGCATCATTCATGCCATGAGTGTACGCCTGCATGGATGCAGTAACAATCTGAAAGTAGCGGAATCGTTTATTGGTTTTGGCCAAATTGAAATTTTTAAAAGAATGTTTAAAAATGGTATAAATGATAAATCCCAGTATAAATGCAAGGACCGGCGAAAAAATTAAAGCCTGCAATATCTTTATAAATCCATTGTAGTTAAGGATCTGCATGCCGGATGCTGCAATGGCTGCACCCGCAATAGACCCGATCAGCGCATGCGAAGAACTGCTTGGAATTCCAAAATACCAGGTAATCAAGTTCCAGGCAATGGCTGATAAAAGGGCGGCCATAATTACGACAGACCCGTTATCCAATGTAAATGGATCCACGATATCCTTTGTAATGGTCTTGGCTACACCGGTAAAGGTCATGGCCCCCAAAAAATTCATAATGGCCGCAAGGATTACAGCCACTCGGGGCCTTAAAGCTTTCGTTGATACAGATGTGGCTATCGCGTTGGCTGTATCATGAAACCCATTGATGAAATCGAAGGAAAGAGCAAGTATAACAATCACTATGGTTATTAACAAAATTGAATCCATTCATTAAGGCTCCCTTATGCGTTTTTCATAACAATGCTTTCTAATGTATTGGCGACGCCTTGGCAGTCGTCTGCAATTTGCTCCATATGTTCATAGATTTCCTTATATTTAATCAGCTGGATCGGATCTTTTTCCTTTGCAAACAGGTTGGTCATTGCTTCACGCAGAATGTCATCGCATTTGGATTCATAATCCTTTATTTTAATAGCGTGCGGGCGAACTTCTGGCAGCTTTTTGCTGAATAAAATTCCAATTGCCTTTTCTATCTCGATAGCACATTGAAGAATAGCCTCAACGAAAGCGACTACATATTCATCAGCTTGGACAATTCGATACATTTCAAACAGGCCGGCGGTATGTTCCATCCCATCCAGTACATCATCCATGATCATGGAAAGGTCCCAAAGGTCCTCTCTTTCAATTGGTGTAATAAAAGAGTTGTTTAATTCTGTAATCATTTCGTGAACAAGGGAGTCACCCAGATTTTCATACTCTTTCATCTTTTCTGCAAAAATATGTGTATCATCTTTATTTCCAAGCTTGTAATTGCAAAAATACTCAGCGCTCTCTTTTAAATTTGCCGCAATTTTCTCCAATAAAATGGCAAACTTATCTTTTTTCCTATATATAGCCATGTAATTTTACCATCCTCTTTTCCAATGTATTTAGCAAGTGTTATTATTTTAGCTCAACTTGGGGGAATATAAAAGTTTGAATCGAAAATTATACAAAATATTCGTACTCTGTCCCATGAAAACGTACAATGGAGAAAAGGAGGGGAACAGAAGATGAAAAATATACATGCTGCCAAAACACTCCATAACGGAGTACAAATGCCGTATTTAGGCCTTGGAGTGTATAAAATGACAGAGGAAGAAACATCCGCCGAATCCATTCGTTATGCTGTAAATACCGGATACAGGCTGATTGATACAGCCACCTTATATGAAAATGAACATATTGTTGGAAGAGCGGTAAAAGAATCAGATGTCGAGAGAGAAAAACTGTTCATTACAACCAAGGTCTGGAATACGGATCAAGGCTACGATGCTGCGCTAAGGGCTTTTGAGCAGAGTATGAAAAAACTTGATATGGATTACCTGGATCTGTATATGATTCATTGGCCTGTTCAGGGTAAATACAAAGATACGTGGCGTGCCTTAGAAAGACTGTATGATGAAAAAGCCGTCAAGGCCATCGGTGTTTGCAACTTTCAAATCCATCATTTGGAGGAACTCGCTGCCGTCAGTAACGAAAAGCCTGTTGTAAACCAGGTAGAACTTCATCCCCGATTATCGCAGGAGCCGTTGCGTGAATACTGCCAAGAGCAAAATATTGCGGTTGAAGCCTGGTCTCCTATCGCTCGGGGAAGGTTGCTGGAAGAACCCACATTAAAACATCTGGCTGAGAAACACAGGAAAACTCCAGCTCAAATTATTCTGCGCTGGCACCTGCAAAATGGCGTGATTGTCATTCCAAAATCCATCCATAAAGACAGAATCCGAGAGAACGCCGACGTGTTTGATTTTGAACTATCCATGAATGAAATGAATAAAATCAGCGCCTTGAATATGGATGAGCGGTACGGACCAGACCCGGACAATCTTAATTTTTCGTAAGAGAAGGCGTAAGCTTATTTCCACCATCTGTGACTGACTGGCAGACTGATGTGGAAGATGCAATTTCCTTCAACGATTCATGTATAAAGATATTGATTTAACTCTTCAACAACGGGAAAGAAGTAAACGATAGAACATCGTTTACTTCTTTCCCTTTTAGATATAATCCAATCCTTTTTCACTACTTTAAAAAAATTCCATTTTATTTCCTTCCATTACCATAAGAACGGCCGTCAGACCTGTGTTATCCTTAATAGCAAGATATATAAAATTAAAGGCAGGGTCAGTTATGAAAGTTGTGTTTGCGGCAAGTTTGAAACAAGAAGAGATGATACGAGAATTAATTAGCCACTTGTATCAGTCAGTATTTCCTTTATATTTTACTGAAGAAGAAATTAGGGATATGAAAAGATTAAGCGTATTAAAAACACCCGAAACAGGGGTTGAATGGCTGAACTCGGCAGAGGATGCCTTCCGGATTATTGCTGCTTTACAAGTGCTTATTTCTATGCTGGAAACAACATCTTTACCGGGTGAACGGAAAGATTATCAGCGCATGTTTATAAAAAACAAACATATTTTGGAAGAACATGGT
Source organism: Siminovitchia sediminis (assembly GCF_042680885.1). NCBI lineage: Bacteria > Bacillati > Bacillota > Bacilli > Caryophanales > Bacillaceae > Siminovitchia > Siminovitchia sediminis. Next base: position 29,651 of record NZ_JBHUEO010000030.1, read on the forward strand.
ATCTCTTTTCCTTTTACATATACGCAATTTTGCCTGCTCCATAAAGAAGACTTGGCATATACGATGTTTGCAACTGCTGCCAATCAATACTTATTATAACCAAAGCCGGCCAATCAATGGCCGGCTTAATCTTTCCTATTTAACATTTTCCTTCAACCATGCTTCAATATCTTCCTCTGACTGTTCGCCGACAAGTCGCCCGTCTTCTTCACCATTGTTAAAGTGCATGAGTGTAGGTGTGTATTTAATCCTATATTGATTAAATCCGTCTTCATATTCAAGCAAATTAAACTTATATACATCAACCCCTGCCGCTTCGGCTGCCGGCACTAACCTGGGAGTCGTATTGATACAGTGCGGACAGGTTGGGCTAAAGAAGTAAACAGTCACATCTTCTTTGTTCGCCAACTTTTCCTCCAAATCTTTAGGCAAAATGATGTTATCATATAAAGGATCGTCCAGCAGGTCAATAGTGGCCGGATGAAGATCGTCTTTTTGATAAACATTTCCTTCTGCTTTTTTAGATTGCTGATACTTCGTAAGACCTGCAATTCCTGCAAATATTACAATGATCACAACTAAGAATATGATAAGTTTTTTCATAATTGTTTTTCCCCCTTTAAGGACTTTAATAATACTACACTAACGATCAATATTATGGAAAAAGCAACGAGTGCCAGAAACGGAATAGTGATAAAGCCCATCCAGTTGATATATTGGCCTGTACATGGGACCCTCCCGCACGCAGGAGCACTTGAAGAAAAAAAATCCGCTTTTTGAATAAGATAATGATATAAGGAAAAGCATGCTCCGATTCCAGAGAGCACAGCGGTATAGATAGCGATGCCCGCTTGTTTTTTTACAGCTGCAATACCGAGTATAATGGTCAGCGGATACATGAGAATTCTTTGGTACCAGCAAAGTTCGCATGGCTCAAACTGTTGGATTTCAGAAAAATATAAGCTGCCTAATGTGGCAACTACCGAAACAGCCCATGAAAAAAAAAGCAAGTTTTCCTGTTTTTTTGCTTTTTTGGATTCCATCTCCATCACTGCCTTCATCTGTTTGATTAACAATACTTTGATTATAGTATTAATGACCGCCGGATGTAAAAAATATAGGTGCTTGTAACAAGATTGTTAAATATTTGGTAAGGAGCCAGGAAGGAAAAGAATACGCCGCGTACCCCGGTTCTCTGGTTTTGTCAGGATAAAAATGCAATTTCCCCGAATACATTTGTCTGCGATGTGTCGGGCAGCAGCCCTTCTGTTCAGTTCCTAACACAAGGACAACCTTGCCTTCAGATTAACCCCCTATTCGCAAAGCAATTTAAAAAAACATATGAAGAAAAACGGCTTACGGGAAAATCCCGAAAGCCGAATTATAATTGGATCAGCGAATGTTCATCAAAAACATTTTGATGGTCTGTGACTTCTGCTGCATGCTCCAAAAAACGAAGGAGCGAAAATAACTGCCGCTCAATCAGTGTGTAATCTTTTGAAAAGTAATACGCATGCAAAAAACGCTCAATTCTTTTCGACAGCATATCATCCTTAGTCCTGACCATGAGAATGATCAAATTATCCCATTCGGACCGATGCGTATAGTAAAGAGCCTTATCATAGTCGATCAAGTCGATTCCCTCCTTTTTAGGAGTTATATCTAGTATGGGCTATTTCAGAAAATCCTCTTGGTGTAAATGTTGACATTGCCCATATTGCGTCTGCCAATTTTTGAATAAAAAGATGTCTTTCATGATTAGCCTTCCGAGGTCATACATTGTAGGTAAAGGAGGGAATACTCATGAGTACGGATGCAAAAGCGTTAAATAAAGCCATTGGTGAAATTACTGAAATTGCCAGCGGATTTGGACTGGATTTTTATCCTATGCGCTATGAAATTTGCCCTGCAGATATCATCTATACATTTGGAGCATACGGAATGCCGACTCGTTTTTCCCACTGGAGCTTCGGAAAGCAGTTTTTCAAAATGAAACTGCATTATGATTTTGGGTTGAGTAAAATATATGAGCTCGTGATTAATTCAAATCCCTGTTATGCTTTTCTTCTTGATTCCAACAGCTTAATTCAAAATAAATTAATCGTGGCCCATGTGCTTGCACATTGTGACTTTTTCAAAAATAATGTCCGTTTTTCAAATACAAACCGGGATATGGTTGAGAGTATGGCTGCCACTGCAGAAAGAATCAGGCAGTATGAAATTGAATACGGGCGGCGGGAAGTCGAGGAATTTTTGGATGCTGTCCTTTCAATTGAGGAACATATTGACCCATCACTGCTTCGCCCGGCGTTAGATTGGACATTGGATGATGAGGAAGACGAATGGGAGGAAGAAGAAGCTTCTGCTACGGAATATGATGATTTGTGGGAATTGGACCAGCCAAAAAAGAAACCAGAAAGAAAACGCCGCAAAAAGAAGTTTCCTCCCCAGCCTGAAAAAGACTTGTTGTTGTTTATTGAACAATACAGCCGCGAACTTTCAGACTGGCAAAGGGATATTATGACCATGGTCCGTGAGGAAATGCTGTATTTTTGGCCCCAGCTTGAAACGAAAATCATGAATGAAGGATGGGCATCCTATTGGCATCAAAGGATTATTCGTGAGATGGATTTAACAAGTGATGAAGCAATAGAGTTTGCGAAACTGAACGCCGGAGTGATTCAGCCATCCAAAACAAGCATCAATCCGTATTATTTGGGTCTGAAAATTTTTGAAAATATAGAAGAACGCTGGGACCATCCCGATGATGATTTAAAAAAGCAGGGTGTAAAGCCCGGCTCCGGAAGGGAAAAAATATTTGAAGTGCGTGAGCTGGATTCGGATATTTCTTTTCTCAGGAATTATTTAACAAAAGACCTGGTAACACGGGAAGATATGTATTTATTCCAAAAACAGGGAAGAGAATATAAAATTGTTGATAAACAATGGGAGGAAGTCCGTGATCAGCTAGTCAATATGAGAGTGAATGGGGGTTTTCCTTATTTAACGGTCAATGATGGCGATTATATGAAAAACGGTGAATTGTATATTCAGCATTCTTACGAAGGGGTCGAATTGGATTTAAAGTATTTGGAGAAAGTTCTTCCGTATATTTACCAGTTATGGGGAAGAGCAGTACATTTGGAAAGCGTCGTGGAAAATAGACCTATGCTCTTCAGCTACGATGGAAAAAACATTCAGCGTAAATTCTTGTAGTGAGCAAGGAACCATTGCCTTATGGAGAAATCAATTATTCCAAAGCACACCATGCAGCGGTGTGTTTTTTATGTTTTAAAAAATGCAGAAAAGGAAGTATGTAAATACAGGATACACGAGAATGGAGGAGCGTTGTATGTTTCTTGATAGTTATATTAACCAGAAAATTCAAATCAAATTTAAGCATTTGCCTGAAGCCATGACCGGACCTGTCACGGGAATTTATTACCCGGATAAGTGGTGTGTAGCGAAACTGATCTATACAGAATCTATGGGAATCTGGATAGAAAATCCTTGTTATGAAAGAACAAAGGTGCTGGATGATGACGGAACAGCGGTACCTAAAGCCGACCAGTTTTCGCAAAGGTGCCCTACTCACCTATTGATTAAATGGGAATATATTGCATCTATAGTTACCTTCCCTGCAGAAGAGCTGACCGGTGCAGGCGAGGAAGCAAAAATGATTGGATTTCAGACATAAACACACGAAAAATCCGTGTGTTTTTTACTGTCTTTTTTTGTTTCGGAACGCTTCCCAGGAAGTTTTTAAAGATGCATAGACACCGACCGCTGCATTACCGTAAAAAAGCCCCATAAAAATTGCTCCCCAAAAATGAAAGCGGTGGGCAATACATAAAGCAAACAATAATCCCAGGATATTGGCGACAGTCGGAATAAGTACACGTGGTATCGGAAGAAAAAATTTAATCATTTGAGTGGCTGCCAAAACAGCCGGTACAGCAATGAGAGAGTCCCAAAAATTGGTATGGATGACTGGAAATGGTTCCATATTTTTCACACCTTAAATGATTATTTATTATAACGTGCCCTAAACCAAAAATGATATGATTGATCTTTCAAAATTGGATGCTTTCAGGAATGTTTTTTGATAGCCGTCATATGCTTGTCCATAGAAACACATACTTAACCCGCACCATTCAAAAAGAAGAGAGCAGGGGATGCAGGTGAAAAAAGCTTACTCTATACAAATGGAAAAAACGATAAGCGGGAAGCCGGCAGGACATTCAAATAAAAAATTTGCTTTAGACCGAGGATCTGCTGCTATTGCTATTGATCATAAGAAAATTGTAAATCGACAGGTAAAAAAGAAAGTGCTCCGTTTAGATATTGACGGAATGACCTGTTCAGCCTGTACAGCAAGGATTGAAAAAGTTTTAAAGAAAATGAAGGGAATTGAGTCGATAAACGTAAATTTGGCAACAGAAACGGGTGTTCTTAAAATAATAGAAGATGTTGTTTCGACTAATGACGTAATAGAAAAAATCCAGCATCTCGGTTACGGAGCAAAAGTGAAATCAGCAGAAGCAGATAAAAAAAAGGCCAGGGCGGAAAAATACAAAAAGCAAAAACAAAAGTTTTTTATTTCTGCATGCTTATCGTTGCCATTACTATATACGATGCTGGGGCATCTTCCGGGGAATTGGGCAGTGCCGGTGCCGGCCATACTGCTTAACCCCTTGATCCAGTTTGTGCTGGCGGCACCCATTCAATTTTATGCGGGTTCCCAATTTTATAAAGGAGCCTATCAGTCATTAAGCCATCACAGTGCTAACATGGATGTCCTTGTGGTCATTGGAACGTCTGCTTCTTTTTTGTACAGTGTTTTGGAAGGCGTCCGGTCTTTTCTTTACCGCGGGTATGAACCACATCTTTATTTTGAGACGAGTGCTGTTTTAATCACATTAATCCTGCTGGGGAAGCTTTTGGAAGCAAGGGCAAAAAGCAGAACAACCCAAGCTATCGCTCACTTATTAAATTTACAGGCAAAAAAAGCAAATATCTTACTTGGAATAACAGAGAAGCAAATTTCCATTGAAGGGGTGAAAGCGGGTGATGTCCTGGTTGTCCGTCCAGGCGAGAAAATACCCGTTGACGGGGAAGTCATATTTGGTGAAACAGCCATAGATGAATCGATGATCACCGGCGAGTCTATTCCGGCAGTGAAGCGGCCGGGAGATCAGGTCATTGGGGCTACTATCAATAAGAATAGCATGGTTCATATGAGAGCAACTAAAATCGGAAAAGAATCGGTACTGGGCAAAATTGTTCAGACTGTAGAAGAGGCCCAAGGAAGCAAGGCTCCAATCCAAAGATTTGCCGATCGAATTTCAAGTGTATTTGTTCCTGTTGTGGCAGGAATTGCACTCCTTACTTTTTTGTCATGGCTTTTTCTGATAGATCCCGGAAATGTTGAAAGAGCACTAGTGTCTTCGATCACTGTATTGGTTATTGCCTGTCCGTGTGCTCTTGGTCTTGCAACTCCAACATCCATCATGGTGGGATCTGGTAAAGGAGCCGAGACGGGCATCCTCTTTAAAGGTGGAGAGCATTTGGAAATAATGCATAAAGTAAATACTGTTATTTTCGATAAAACAGGCACGATTACCGAGGGGAAACCTGCGGTGACAGACATCGAACTTTATCACGACAAAGCCCTTTCGTATCTTGTTTCAGTTGAGTATGGGTCTGAACATCCTTTGGCAAAAGCAGTCGTCCATTATGGAATACAGATGAAAGTGGAAAGAGAGGCCGTATCGGAACTTCAAACAATAACAGGGCAAGGTGTACATGCGGTGATTGAAGGACATCACGTGATAGCGGGATCAAGAAAGTTGATGAGCCATCATATGGTGTTATACCAAAATAAGCTGAAAAGAGCAGAGGAGCTGGAGAGCCAGGGAAAAACAGTTATATTTATAGCCATTGACGGTAAGCTGGCAGGAATCATTGCAGTGGCAGATACTATAAAAAGCGGTGCAAGAGAAGTGGTCAGTCTATTGAAGGAAAAAGGAATAGAAGTGCAGATGATGACGGGTGATCATGAAAGGCCTGCAATGGCTATAGCCCGGGATCTAGGGATTGAACATGTATATTCGAGCGTATTACCGGGACAAAAAGCAGAAAAAATAAGGAAGCTCAAAGGCCAGGGCAAAATTGTAGCGATGATAGGCGACGGGATCAACGATGCTCCGGCTCTTGCTGAAGCAAATGTGGGAATTGCAATGGGAACGGGAACGGATATTGCCATAGAAGCAGCCGATCTGACTATTCTGGGAGGAGATTTGGATCTGGTATCCAAAGCTTTCCGATTGAGTCACGCCGTTATGAGAAATGTCCGGCAAAACTTTTTCTGGGCCCTTGCCTATAATTCAGCAGGGATTCCAATAGCTGCCGCAGGCTTGCTGGCTCCATGGGTTGCTGGTGCCGCCATGGCATTTAGTTCCGTTTCTGTGATAACCAATTCACTGCGCCTGAAAAAATTCAATTGACAGCGATCGCAAATATTGAATCCGGTTCACATGGCATCCCGTTATCGGTAACACTTTCCCGATCTTTAATCATTAAATGAATTTGGAATCATTAATCGGAACTTCTTACCGATAAACAATCCTGTTTAAATGGATAATGACTGTGCATATGAAATATTTGTACATTTTTTATGTCTGTATGCTTGCCGAGAAGCAAGATGGAAGCATAAATCAATTTCTTGCGATAAGATAGAACAAGATGAAGAGTTAGAACAAGATTCCAAAGGAGATGAATATTGTGAAAGTATTCGTTGTAGGTGCAAATGGCCAAATCGGTCGTCATATGATGAATATGATGAAGGAAAGCGGTGAGTATACAGGTATTGGGATGGTCAGAAGTGCCGAGCAGAAAGAAACCTTTAAAGAAAAAGGAATCGATGTGGTCCTTGGGGATTTAGAAGGCAGTGCGGAAAGCTTGGCTGAGCTTATGAAAGGGTTTGATGCTGTGATTTTTACAGCCGGGTCAGGCGGTCATACCGGAGCAGACAAAACTCTGCTGATTGACTTGGATGGAGCTGTTAAAACGATAGAAGCTGCTGAAAAGGCCGGGATTAACCGCTTTGTGATGGTAAGCGCTTTTCAGGCTAATAACAGGGAAAACTGGAATGAGAAAATCAAACATTACTATGTTGCCAAACATTATGCGGACCGTGCGTTGATACAAAGCAAGCTAAACTATACCATTGTTAAGCCTGGCGGTTTGACGAACGATGCCGGTACCGGAAAGGTATCCGCAGGTGAAGGGATTGAAAGAGGTAATATTCCACGGGAAGATGTGGCAAAAACCGTATTGGAATGCCTAAGAGAAGAAAATACATTTAAGAAATCTTTTGACCTTGTTTCGGGTAATCTTCCGATTAGAGAAGCCTTGCAAAAAATTTGATGGGCGGGGTGAATATGAACGTTATTGACCTGCATTGTGATGTTCTGTGGAAATTATGGGAGAGCAAACTGAACTTCAAAAATTCCAAAGAGCTGGACTCTAATAAAGAGCGCTTAAAAGAAGGGCGTGTGAAAGTTCAGTGTTTTGCTGTTTTTATTCCTCCTGAAGTCAAGTCGGACATGCAATTTCAGGCAGCTATCGAGCAAGTCAATTATTTTTACACGGAAATAGTTGGAAAGAACGAAGACATCAAACACATCCGATGCTGGGAAGATATAAATGAATTGAAACCCGGAGAAATTGGTGCCGTCCTCACATTGGAAGGTATTGATTGTATTGGAAACGACCTTCAAAAACTTAGTCATCTGTACCATATAGGTATACGATCGGTTGGTATAACCTGGAATTTGGCCAATTTGGCAGCTGATGGAGCCGGGGAGCCGCGTGGTGGCGGACTTACTTCATTCGGAAGGGAAGCCGCAGCATTTCTGAATGAGCATAAGATCTTGGTAGATGTATCTCATTTAAGTGAAAGAGCATTTTGGGACGTCATCGAAATGGCTCATTATCCAATTGCCAGCCATTCCAATGCTCAAGCCCTTTGCGCTCACCCACGGAACTTGACGGATCAGCAGGCTGAAGCCCTGTTTTCAAAAGGCAGTATGGTCCATGTTGTATTCTATCCGGAGTTTATTAGCCAGGATGGAAAAGCGAATATTTCAGATCTTATCAAACATATTGACCACTTCTGTTCATTGGGCGGAGTAAACCATATCGGGTTTGGCTCTGATTTTGATGGGATTGATCAATACGTTACAGGGCTTGAAAATGCCTCGAGATATCAAAATTTGATTAATGAACTATTAAAATATTATTCTGAAGAACAAGTCATGGGTTTTGCAGGGAAAAATTTTTTACATGTATTGTCTAATTGGGAATTAATGCGTTAAGAGAGCGGAAATAATATATTTATTAGCCCTTTCCAATCATTTTTCACTATCGATTGTAAAAAAACTTGGGTGCGGAGAATTTTGGGAGGATATTCATTTTTTTATGACAACGATTGATCTTGCCATGTTTTGACATCTATAGGAGTATTGTCATATGAAATGGTGAAAAGGTACGAATGGGGTTGTCTCGGCCTTGATAACTCAGCCAGGTTCCGATGATACTCTTATACGGGCTGGCATCTATATTGTAAAAAAATGAAGATGCGACACCCGGATGCTCAAAAAGCTGGAGTGGTTTCGTTTCTACAGAAAAACCCTGGTTCAAATGGCCAGGGTCTTTCTTTTGTGAAAGGGGCAAAAGACCTTAAAAGTGAACTTTCAGAACGTTACATGAGAACTATGTATTCTAAAAATTAATTCAATTATAATAAAAAGAAGAAATATGGAGAAAGAGGGGGAGTTAAAATGAAAAAACAATGGGTGGCTCTTGTTGCATTATGTCTGATATTCGCAACCGCCTTTTCATCCAGCGCGTTTGCAGCTGAAACCATACCCGGCGGACCTTCGACAAATGGCAAATTGAGCTATGAAAGTGTGATTGATTATGAGGAAATGATAGAGGGCCTGAAAAAAATTGAACATGCAAGCAAAGGTAAAGTAGAAGTTTTTACTCTGGATGAATACGGTAAAACTGAGCAGGGCCGCAGTATCTATGCTGCTAAAGTTGGAGAGGGTCCGATGAAAATTTGGGTTCAGGCCCAAATTCATGGGGATGAGAAGCTCACAACGGGAGCTGTTATGGAACTGCTGAAAGCACTCGGCAAAAGCGGAAATAAAGAAGTAAAGCAGATTTTAGAGAACTCCACCATCTACGCGATTCCGATGTACAATCCGGATGGAAGCTTGATGAATATCAGGCAAACCGTTCTTCATGATGAAGAAGGGAACTCATTAAACAGAAGAATTGACCTGAACCGTGACTGGTCAGAAAATGGATTTGCTGCAAAAGAATCTTTAGCAGTATATAAGTTTTGGGCCGATGTGAAGCCGGATTATGCAGTGGACTTGCATCATCAAGGGTTTAAAACGGTGTATGGAACAAATTACTCTACATCCATGTCGCTTGGCGTATCCTTGGCACCCAATGGACCCACACTTCCAGGTATCAAAGATGGGCTTTATAATGATTTGACCAGGCAGATGTCTGTGTACGTTTACGATGCATTAAAGGATTATGGACATATGCATATTGACCGGTACCAAGTCGGGGGCGGAGACAGTAAATATGAGATTGATATTAGAGGAGGAGTGGTCTCTGCCATGATGCTTGGATTGAATTATAACAATATCAATCCAACAGGTCACAGTAACCCGGCTATTTTCTTTGAAACAAAAGGAAATACAAGAGATGGCGGTCTTGGACAAAAATCGAACGGGCACTTGGAAAGACAAAATTATCTTGGATTAAAGGCCCTGTTATATGGTCTTGCAACAGGAGAAGTTCAGCAAGTAGATCCTGACCGATGGGAAGAAATTCCGGCATACCCGCTGGCGGGTTACCAAACGGATTCCGGAATTGTTCCTGTTAATCAGTAACATATATTAACTGAAAAGGTGATGGACCCCAAAAGTTAGCGTAAGAATCTAACTTTTGGGGTTTTTTGTTGACTAAAACAGATGGAAATCTTGAGTCTAAAATAAAGGTCATAAAATTCGTTAAATCATGTTTTTTCTTTAAACCGTTTCAATTCTGAAAATAATGTTATATAATAACTAACAACAACTAAATCTGATATATAACAGGACATTGGAGGAGGAGAAAGAACATGGAGAAGTACTTGACAATCAGCGGATTGCAAATTGATAACACCCTGTTTCAGTTTATAGAGAGGGAGGCCCTGCCGGATACCGGAATTCAAAGTGATCAGTTTTGGGAAGGATTTAGCCGGATCGTCCAAGACATGGCCCCGCGAAATAGGGAATTATTACAGGAAAGGGAACGTCTGCAGACGCAGATTAATGAGTGGCACCGTAAAAACCCGGGTCTTTTTGATGTTGATAAGTATAAGGGATTTCTTAATGAGATCAATTACCTTGAACAGACTGTTGAAGATTTTTCGATTCAAACAAAAAATGTAGACGATGAAATTGCTCTTCAGGCAGGACCACAGCTCGTTGTACCGGTGAATAATGCCAGGTACGCCATTAATGCAGCAAATGCCAGGTGGGGAAGTCTGTACGATGCACTGTATGGAACGGATGTGATAGACGAGGCAGACGGAGCTGAACTTACAACCCGCTATAATCCAATCCGGGGACAAAAAGTTATTGAATATGGAAGACAGTTTCTAGACGAAATTGCTCCTCTTCAAGGGGGTTCACACCAAGAAACTGTTTGTTATAAAATAGTTGATCAAAATCTGGCAGCCGAGCAAAAGAACGGATCGATTGGAAAACTGCTTCATCCCGATCAATTGATCGGATATCAAGGGCCGAGGGATCATCCTCAGGCAGTTCTGCTCGCAAACAACGGATTGCATGTAGAAATTCAGTTGGATCCTGATGATCCCATTGGCCGGACAGATGCTGCAGGAGTGAAAGATCTATTCATCGAATCAGCCGTCTCGGTAATTATGGACTGTGAAGACTCCGTGGCTGCGGTCGACGCAGAGGATAAAGTGATTGTGTATAGAAATTGGTTTGGCTTGATGAGAGGAACCCTGCAATCCGTGTTTGAAAAAGAGGGGAAAACCATTCGCAGGGTTTTGAACGAAGACAGAACATACAGATCTCCCGAAGGAGATGAAATCAAGCTGCGCGGCCGCTCTTTGTTATTAGTCCGTAACGTTGGTCATTTGATGACAACACCTGCCATATTAGACAAGAATGGCAATGAGATTCCGGAAGGAATCATGGATGCAGTCATCACCAGTTTAATAGCAAAGCATGATCTATTGGGAAATACCACGAAGAAAAACTCTGAAAAAGGTTCTGTTTACATTGTTAAGCCTAAAATGCATGGACCAAAAGAAGTGGCATTTGCTAACGAGCTATTTGACCGGGTGGAAGATTTGCTGGGTTTTGAGAGAAATACCTTAAAAATGGGGATTATGGATGAGGAACGGCGCACCTCCTTGAATCTGAAAGCCTGTATTTATGAGGCCCGAGAAAGAATAGTTTTTATCAATACGGGGTTTCTTGACCGGACCGGAGATGAAATTCATACATCGATGGAAGCGGGGCCAATGATCAGAAAAGATGATATGAAATCATCGGAGTGGCTCATGGCATATGAACAGTCCAATGTTCTTTCCGGACTCCATACAGGATTTCCCGGCCGTGCCCAAATAGGAAAAGGCATGTGGGCCATGCCCGACAAAATGAAAGCCATGCTTGAACAAAAAATCAGCCAGGTGGAAGCAGGGGCCAATACAGCATGGGTTCCGTCTCCAACAGCTGCTACACTGCATGCGTTGCATTATCATCAAAAAAATGTCTGGGAGATTCAGGGTCAGATGACCAAGAATGTAAGAAATGTGGAATCAGCCATGCTAAGTATTCCGCATGCTCTTCATACGAATTATTCAAGTGACGAGATTCAGGAAGAGTTGGATAACAATGCCCAGGGAATACTGGGCTATGTAGTCAGGTGGGTGGATCATGGGATAGGCTGTTCCAAAGTACCGGATATTCATCATGTAGGGTTGATGGAGGATAGAGCCACATTGCGGATTTCAAGCCAACATATAGCAAATTGGCTTCACCACGGCATTTGTTCGGAAGAACAAGTATTGGAAACGATGAAAAGAATGGCGGCAGTTGTAGATGACCAAAATGCCGGAGACCCCTTATATCAAAGGATGTCAGACAATTTTGAGAGATCTGTTGCGTTCCAGGCTGCCTGTGATCTTGTGTTTTTAGGAAGAGATCAGCCCAATGGCTATACTGAGCCAATTCTTCACAAAAGACGTTTGGAATACAAGCAAAACATTTCTATGCAGCAAACTTAAAGAAATTACATTTATTAAATAAAAAATGTTATATAACAGTTGACTTAATTAGTCAGCTGTTATATATTATTGGTAATTGAATTATTAGATAATTAAGAAAGGGTGGGGGAACATGCAGACAAGGGAGAAAGCCGATAAAGAGTATATAGACGGGTGGATACTGGAAAAACTCTTGGAGGGCAAGACGGTCGAAGAGATTGAGGGAACGGCTTTTCTAATGGGAAATGAACTGTTTATATTAAAGACGAGCACAGTAGGCTCGCTTGATATAGAACCACTCAGAGTAAAAGAAATAGTTATGATCCAGAGCCAGGAACAACAAGTAAGTTCAAATATTTGTGACAAGTGCGGTTTAGAGCATTCATCCTTCAAAGACCTTCTTCAATGCTGTGAAGATATTGACTAATTTTTTTATGAACCCTGTTATATAACATGATTTTTTTATTTAACAGATATAATACAGTGTTGTACTAGATTGAATCTATCAATCTATTTAAAAATAAAAAAACAAGGAATGGGAGAGGTTATGATGACGAAAGAAAAGCAAATCCGCCAAATTGAAGAAAACTGGAAAGCAGACCGCTGGAAAGGAATTACAAGGCCTTATTCAGCTGAAGATGTTGCAAGGCTGCGAGGATCGGTGGTTGTTGAACATACGTTAGCCAGGATGGGTGCTGAAAGGCTCTGGAATTTAATAAATACGGAAGACTATATCAACGCGTTAGGGGCTTTGACTGGGAATCAGGCCATGCAGCAGGTAAAAGCGGGGCTCAAAGCGATATATTTGAGCGGCTGGCAAGTAGCAGCCGATGCTAACCTGGCTGGCCAGATGTATCCGGATCAAAGTTTGTACCCGGCCAACAGCGTACCTCAGGTTGTTAAGCGTATTAATCAGACATTACAGAGGGCAGATCAAATTCAACAGTCTGAAGGCGGGGGAGATACGTATTGGTTTGCACCGATCGTTGCAGATATGGAAGCCGGATTTGGAGGACCCCTAAATGTATTTGAATTAACCAAGGCGATGATTGAAGCAGGGGCAGGCGGCGTTCATCTGGAGGACCAGCTGGCTTCCGAGAAAAAGTGCGGGCATTTGGGCGGAAAAGTTCTTCAGCCTACACAAACAGCTGTACGCCATCTGATTGCGGCAAGGCTTGCAGCGGATGTAATGGATATACCAACGGTCATTATTGCAAGAACGGACGCTAATGCAGCTAACTTGATTACAAGTGATGTAGATCCGTATGATCGGGAGTTTTTGACGGGTGAAAGGAGCCCTGAAGGATTTTACTATACACACCCTGGATTGGAACAGGCCATTTCGAGAGGACTGGCGTATGCGCCATATGCCGACCTTATCTGGTGCGAGACAGCAGAACCCAATATTGAAGAGGCCCGTCGCTTTGCAGAAGCCATACATGAGAAATTCCCGGGGAAACTCCTTGCGTACAATTGCTCCCCCTCATTCAATTGGAAGAGCAAGCTGAGTGATGAAGAGATCGCTAACTTTCAACAAGAACTGGGAGCGATGGGGTATAAATTTCAATTTGTTACGCTTGCTGGATTCCATTCCTTAAATCACAGCATGTTTGAATTGGCTCGTGGATATAAAGAGTCGGGCATGGCAGCATACTCCAAGCTTCAGCAGGCAGAATTTGCTTCAGAGACGGCAGGGTATACGGCTACGCGCCACCAGCGGGAAGTCGGAACTGGCTATTTTGACGAAGTATCCATGGTGATTTCTGGAGGAACATCTTCTACCACTGCCCTGAAGGGTTCTACAGAGGCAGCACAGTTCCTGCAGTCCTAATCCCCATGAACTTTTGTTGAAGAGCATGCGTGAACATATTCTTTCATTGATTTTAACAAAATAAGGAAAAAAGTTAGTCTTATGTTTTGATAAATATATGATATAATACATTCAATCGAATGAAATTTTCCTTCGGGGCAGGGTGCAATTCCCGACCGGCGGTATTGAGACAATTGTCTCTGAGTCCGTGACCCGTCTCTTTTATGAGGGCGGTGGATTTGGTGAAATTCCAAAACCGACAGTGACAGTCTGGATGGGAGAAGGAAAATGCGTCATTTTTTTGGCCGAAATGGGCATGCCTATTTTTGTCTGTTTTGGGAAGGAAAAATATGACGTTTATTAAAGTTTGCTGTTTTTGCCCCGAAACAAGTTTCGGGGCTTTTTTCCGTCAATTATCCGTCATGGGAAGGAGGAACTATGGGAGATAAAGAATTTTATATGAAATTGGCCCTGCAGTTGGCTGAAGCTGTTGTTGGACAGACGAGTCCCAACCCGGCGGTTGGCTGCGTTGTTGCAAAAAATGGAAAGGTAATTGGCATGGGTGCACACCTGAAAGCAGGAGAAGCACATGCTGAAGTTAATGCCTTAAAGCAGGCCGGCGATGAGGCTGAAGGTGCAGATCTCTATGTGACACTGGAACCTTGTTCACATACAGGAAAAACACCGCCTTGCGCTGATTTAATTATTGAGAAAAAAATTAAACGGGTGTATATAGCTGGCCTGGATCCAAACCCTATGGTTGCCGGAAATGGGGTTGTAAAACTTCAAAACGCCGGAATACGAGTGGAACATGGAATATGTGAACAGCAGGCCAAAGAACTTAATAAATACTATTATCATTTTATGAAGACAAGAAAACCATTCGTCACATTAAAAACCGCTGTAACTTTTGACGGAAAGACGGCGGCTTCAAGCGGAGACAGCAAATGGATTACATCGGAACAATCCAGGTTGGATGTACATCATTACCGGCATCGCCACGATGCTATATTGACAGGCATCAATACCGTGATTCATGATAATCCCCATCTTACAACCCGATTGCCCCAGGGTGGAAAAAATCCCATTCGAATTGTATTAGATACTTATTTAAAGATTCCTTTAGAAGCCAATTTGTTAAATGATAAGGAAACGCCAACGATCATTGTGTGCGGGACACAAGCCAGCCAGGAAAAACTCATTGCTATTGAAAAAAAAGGTGCAAGAGTCAAAAAAATGCCTTCCGACACAATTGAACTGGATGACCTTCTTGTATGGCTGGGGGAAGAAAACTTCCTATCTGTTTTTGTAGAAGGAGGAGGAAGCGTACATTCATCATTTGTAGAAGCCGGCTGTTTCCAGGAGATCGTCATGTATATGGCGCCAAAATTAATTAATGACAAAAAAAGTGTCCAAGCCTTTGCCGGTATTCCAAAACAATGGATGAAAGAAGCGGCTTCACTTAGATTTACCTCAGTGGAACAGATAGGCCCTGATATAAAAATTACAGCTGTGCCCTTGGAAAGGGAGGGGATATAGATGTTTACCGGAATTATTGAGGAAATTGGAACGGTTATACGGATAGACCGAAAGGCAAAATCTTTTACGATTCATATTCAGGCCCATACGATTTTGGAAGATGTTCGGTTGGGAGACAGTATAGCCGTGAATGGTGTCTGTTTGACCGTGACAGATTTTTCTCGCTCCATGTTTCAGGCGGATGTCATGCCCGAAACATTTAAGTCGACTTCGCTAAGATTGTTATCATCCGGTTCAAAGGTGAACTTGGAGCGTGCCATGGCTGCCAACGGAAGATTCGGAGGGCATTTTGTCAGTGGCCACGTAGATGGTACCGGATTGGTTTTAAATAAAAAAAGAATGGAAAACGCACTGTATATGGATATTCAAATCCCCGAGGTTTTTCATCCATATGTGATGGAAAAAGGCTCCATCGCCATTGATGGAACATCTTTAACCATATTTGGGATAGAGAAAGATACTATCACGATTTCGCTTGTTCCTCATACGCAAAGCGAGACGATCCTGGCAGAAAAAAACTTGGGAGACCCTGTAAATATAGAATTGGATATGCTGGCAAAATATGTTCGTCGTATGCTCGGCAGCAACCAAGAAAAGCAGGAAATTACAATGGATTTCCTAACAGAAAAAGGATTTATTAAATAACAAATACAGCAAAGGGGTGACAGTATGTTTGATTCAATCGAAAAAGCTCTGGAAGATTTAAAAAATGGCAAAGTTATTATCGTCACTGATAATGAAGACAGGGAAAATGAAGGAGATTTTATCGCACTGGCAGAAAAGGCGACCCCGGAAGTAGTCAATTTCATGGCAAAAGAAGGGCGTGGGCTGATCTGCATGCCCATTACGGAACAGAAAGCGTCCGAATTAAAGCTTCCCCTCATGGTGGAGAAAAATACGGATCCATTGGGAACAGCCTTTACTGTAAGTGTTGATTATAAGGATTCTCACACAGGGATCAGCGCTTTTGAGCGTTCAGAGACGATCTTAAAGATGATAGAAGACGGGGTAACACCCGAAGACTTTAAAAGACCGGGACATATATTTCCGCTGATTGCCAAAGAAGGCGGCGTTCTAAAACGCCCCGGCCATACGGAAGCAGCTATTGATCTGGCGAGGCTGTGCGGGGCAAAGCCTGCAGGTGTGATCTGTGAAATCATGAAAGAGGATGGCACGATGGCACGAACCCCCGACCTGAGGAAAATTGCAGATACATTTGGACTGTCCATGATCACCATTAAAGATTTAATTGCTTATAGAAGTTCAACAGAACATCTTGTCAATAGGGAAGCCTCTGCATTATTGCCTACAGAATATGGAGATTTTAAGATCATTGCCTATACAAATGTTCTTGATGATAAAGAACATTTGGCTATTGTGAAAGGTGAAATTACACCGGACACGCCCATTATGGTACGAATGCATTCAGAGTGTCTGACAGGTGATATATTCGGTTCATGCCGTTGCGACTGCGGTCCGCAGCTCCAATCCGCTTTAAGGCGGATGGATGAAGAAGGGAAAGGGGTTCTACTCTACCTGCGGCAAGAGGGGAGAGGTATCGGTCTTATTAATAAGCTAAAAGCCTATAATCTTCAGGAAAAAGGGTTTGATACAGTGGAAGCCAATGAAGAACTGGGATTTCCCGCGGATATGCGTGATTTTACAGTTGGAGCGCAAATTTTAAAGGATTTGGGAGTTCAAAAAATTAGGCTGCTCACAAATAATCCGAGAAAACTTTCCAGCCTCGAAGGTTTTGGTTTTGACGTGACTGAGCGGATACCAATTCAACTTCCGTATAAAAGTGAAAATGAGAGATATTTAAAGACGAAAGCAGAAAAGCTGGGGCATATGCTTACATTTTAATCAAAGGGGAGACAAACATTGAACAATGTGTTTGAAGGGAATTTAGTTGGTACGGGATTAAAAATAGGAATTGTTGTAGGACGATTTAATGAATTTATTACAGGAAAGCTGCTGTCTGGAGCAATGGATGCCTTAAAACGTCATGGTGTTTCAGAGGAGGATGTGTCCGTTGCATGGGTTCCGGGTGCCTTTGAAATCCCGTTAACTGCCAAGAAAATGGCTGAAACGAACAAATATGATGCAATCATCACTTTAGGTACTGTGATACGCGGTGCCACTCCGCATTTTGATTATGTTTGCAATGAAGCTGCCAAAGGTGCGGCAAATGTTGCGCTTCAATCAGGAGTTCCGGTCATATTCGGTGTTTTGACAACTGATACGATTGAACAGGCTATTGAACGGGCAGGAACAAAAGCTGGCAACAAGGGCTGGGATTCTGCAGTTAACGCCATTGAGATGGCGAATTTATACAAAGTCATGAGTGAGTAATGCAGACAGTTTCAACCTGCTAAAAAAACCAGGTATGGAAAAAACGCCTTACCTGGTTTTTTATTTAGTTTTTTACATGCAGCTTTTGTAAGTCCATTTTTGGGGGATTCTTTGTAAGACGTCAGTTCTTTCAGCAGGAAAACCGAAGACCTCCAGAGTCTTTGGAAATCTTGTTTTTCGCATGGAGTATGGCTGAACTCTCCCTGGTCTCGGAAAGTCCACTCCTTCCTTAGGCAGGGAAGGAATCCGAAACGCCCTCAAGCGATCGAAAGGTTCTTTTCTTTGACAGGAATAGCAGCCGACAACCATTGGATACGATCCTGTATACACCTTCTGGAATTTCCGTTGTTTCATTAATCTTTCTCTTTCAGTGCGGCTTTCAATGCATCGGCCAAACTATTACCAAAGTTCTCATCTATTGAGTATTTCTTCATCAACTGGCGTTCCTCTTTTTTCGAAACAGCTTTTTTTCGATTTTCCGCTTTTTCTACAAGGTTGCATGTGCGGCATTGAAAATACATACCTGCTTTGCCGTGATGTATTTCCATTTTCTTATGGCATTGAGGGCAGCGGCGGTTCGATAATTTCGGATCTTTCCTTTTGCGGAAGTTGCACTGCCGGTCCGAGCATACGAGGATCCTTCCATCCTTACCCTTCATCTCCTTCATCAGAGATCCGCATTCCGGGCACTTGGTTCCGGTAATATTGTGTGCTTTATACTTTTTGTCACTCTGCTTTATTTCTGACACAAGCATCTTCGTCTGTTTTCGTATATTTTGCAAGAACTGTCCTGGGTTCCCTTTTCGTTTGGCGATCTCTTCCAGCTCTGCTTCCCATCGGGCTGTCAGCTCGGGTGATTTCAGCTCATCATTGACCAGATCCATTAATTGTTTCCCTTTAGGCGTAGGATAAAGCCTGTTATTTGTTCGATCAATGGCCTGGGAGCTAAGAAGTTTTTCAATGATGTCCGCACGGGTAGCCGGTGTTCCCAAACCATATTTCTCCATTCTGGCAAGGAGATCGGATTCAGTAAATCTGGGAGGTGGTTCTGTAAAATGGCTCGCTATTTCACTATGCTGGATATGGAGTGTCTGCCCTGGCTTGAGATGTTGAAGGATCTTCGTTTGATTTTTCTCTTCTTGCTGTTTAGTTAACACTTTAAAACCTTCGTCCAACACAGTAGTTTCTTTTGTCAGAAAGGTCTCACCCGCTGCTTCAATCGTTACACGCATGGTCTCATAACGGTAGGAAGGATAAAAGAGAGACATGAATCGTTTAGCAATTAAATCAAATAATTTTCTCTCATCCTGTGTCAAGTCTGCCATTTTTACCGGCTCCTCTGTCGGAATGATGGCATGATGATCCGAGACTTTTTGGTTGTTAAATACACGGGGAGCAAGCACCTTTGCCCGCTGTTTCAAAATAGGCTGAACCTCTTCCTTATATGCGGATCGCAAGGCAACAAGACGATCTTCCATTGTTGATTTCAAGTCCGTTGTTAAATATCTCGAATCTGTCCTTGGATACGTAACAATTTTATGATGTTCGTATAATCCTTGAAGAACATTTGAAGTTTTCTTTGCTGAAAAACCAAACCGGCGGTTTGCGTCTCTTTGCAGTTCCGTTAAATCATAGGGCAGCGGCTGCTGCTCAGACTTTTCCTTACGGTCAACTGTTTTCACGAGGGCTTTCTGATCTTTTGTTTTGTCAACGATCTTTTTTGCCTGATCTTTTGAAAAGATCTTTTTTTCACCTCGGTGTTCCCATTCGGCTTCGAGATGTCCCGCCCGTATGTGAACCGTCCAATATTCTTTCGGAACAAAGGATTGAATGTCTTTTTCCTGCTGAATAATCAGCCCGAGTGTCGGTGTCTGCACTCGTCCGGCGGAGAGAGGGTCGTTATATTTGGTTGTGAGTGCGCGCGTTACATTTAAACCGATCAGCCAGTCAGCTTCTGCCCTGCAAACAGCAGATTCATATAAAGCCTCATACTCTTTTGCTGGTTTTAAGTTTTGAAAACCTTTTTGGATGGCACGGTCTGTATAGGAAGAAATCCAGAGACGCTTTACCGGTTTTTTCCACTTGAGCTTCTTAAGGATCCAGCGTGCCACCAGCTCACCTTCACGGCCGGCATCCGTAGCGATAATGAAGTCACGGACATCCTTTCTTTTCGTCAAAGATTCAATCCCTTTGAATTGCGAAAAAGTTTGCTTAATAATTTTTATCTCCATCTTATCTGGAATAATCGGTAAATCGTCCAAGGTCCATGTCTTATATTTATGATCATAGTCTTCAGGCATTTTTAGTTCCATTAAATGTCCTAAAGCCCATGTCACGATATATCGGGGACCTTCGATATAATGTTTCTTTTTTTCTGTGCAGCCGAGAACCCGTGCCAAATCTCTTGCAACGCTTGGTTTCTCAGCTAATACTAGTGATTTCACTTCATAAAAACTCCTTTCATGCATCACATGCATATATAGTATTATAGCGGACGATCGGCAAAAGTGAAAAAACAGAGGCAAGTACATGACGTGAGCCCAAACATAAAATGGCGAAATGAATAGTTTAATGTGTAAGGATTATTCCTAATCCTCAACCGGGAGGTGAAGGTTAATGGGCTTCTGGGGCTACGGATGCGGATACGGAGGCTTCGGTTACGGTGGCTATGGCTACGGTAGAGGCTTTGCGTTAATCGTCGTATTGTTTATCCTATTAATTATTGTTGGCGCGGCCTGGTTGTAAACAAAAGAAAGAGCGGGGAATTCCGCTCTTTTTCTATTTTAACATATGGGATTTATGCTTTTTCCTCCGGTATGGGGAGTATGATTGTAAAAGTCGTCCATTGTTCATTTGAACTGCATAGTAACTGGCCATGATGTTTTTCAATTATTTGTCTGGAGACGTAGAGCCCTAAACCGGTCCCTGTCTTTTTAGTCGTAACAAATGGTTCAAAAATATTTTTTATAAGGGAATCTGGAATTTTAGGCCCTGTATTGGAGGCTTCGAGATAAACAAGGTTATTTTTCTGGTACCCTTTGATATGTATGACCGATTCCTCATTTGTGTTCGCCATGACTTCAATGGCATTAAAAATAATATTTATAATAACCTGGCGTATTTCTTCTTGAATTCCTTTTACAAACAAGTTCTTTTGCATATCCTGCTGAAGGCTCACTTTTAATTCGAGCAATCGGGGATACACAAAGGTAGAGACTTGATCAATCAGATCATTTAATGAAAAAACGACTTCTTCTTGATCAATCTCCTGTTTCTTGGAAAGCATTAAAAATTGAGTGATCCGGAATTTCAGCTGCTCCAATTCAGATGATATGATATCCATATACGGGAGATCGGGATGCTCTGCACGGAGAAGCTGGACAAATCCCTGAACCGTTGTCAACGGATTTCTAAATTCATGGACAAAGCTTGATGTCATTTGGCCTAACAAGGTAAGTCGGTCTTCGTGGGTCGATTGCACATGCCGATTTTCCACATCTTCCTCTTCCTGTTTCAAGTTGCAATAACTTATAACGGCACAATAAGAAATATGGTCAAAAATACACAATAAATGCTTATGAATTTTTTTAAATGATTCGTTTTCTGTCTGAAAATCGGACAGTTCTTGATAAAGGATGTTTCTTCCTGTATTTATGTCATAGACCAGTTGCTCGACACCGCTGCTATCTTTTATTTTCACCTGTGCAAATTTATGGGCTGCTTCCTGTATGTATGATGGTAATTCTTCTTGAGATAATGTCAAAGCATGTAAAACCGTTTGATAAAT
This sequence comes from Siminovitchia sediminis, assembly GCF_042680885.1. Lineage (NCBI taxonomy): Bacteria > Bacillati > Bacillota > Bacilli > Caryophanales > Bacillaceae > Siminovitchia > Siminovitchia sediminis. The sequence goes on from NZ_JBHUEO010000030.1 coordinate 51,506, forward strand.
GAACTTGCCCTTATCCTCCAGGGCTTCCCAATGCGTTGAGGAGGGCTCAGGAGGAGGCATTGCTTTTTCTTTCCATTTTTTGAGGAAATCAGCCCTTTTTTGTTCGAGAAAAGATAATACATTGGCCGTGAGCTTGTCCATACCGCACTTCACCCCCTTTCTATTATATCAGCTGACTTGCAAAAAAACTCCAAAAGAGAAAAATTCATCCAATGTGTATAACACAATATGACACATTTTGTAAGATACTCCTAAATAAAACAAATTGCACAATTTTTTTACAATCATTGTAACATACAAAATATATATGAGACAGGCTTACAAATAGAATTATTGTTTTTAAAAAGTTGTTTTTTATATATTTCAACAGTATTCAGAAAATTAATTAATTTTACCTATATACAGTACAGAAGGTCTTATATATAATGAATATAATTTAACTGTATCCTACCCATTTTTTATGGTGTAAAATGGCGAAATGTAAACAATAGGGGACTTTAGTCAATCAATGCGGAACGGAGTGGGTAGAATGGAAATGTCAGATGATAGCAAAAGGTCGATGAATCCTGTCATTCACAAATGTATGAAACACTTGGACGTCATTGGTGTGGATGATAAAACGAAACAAATTGTATATATGTATATGAAAACTTTGGAAGATGAGCTAAAGAAGGAAATAGAACTGAATCATTAAATGCCTTGTTGACAATCGGGGAACCGATTGTTTTTTTAATGGTTTAGAGAACCCCTGGCTATGCCGGGGGTTCCAGAGAGCTTATAGCGTGGTAACAAAAAAACCTCACTTCATGGTAGGATAAAGTTGGTTTCCCGACCACTTCATCTCGCCAAGAAGGAGGTATGCCCTTATGAAGGACATGAATAGTTTAGCACACACAACATGGAATTGTAAGTATCACATAGTCTTTGCTCCAAAATACAGAAGGCAGATTATTTATGAAAAATATAAAAAGAGTATTGGACAAATAATAAGAGAATTATGCGAAAGGAAAGGTGTAATCATTCATGAAGCCAATGCCTGTCCGGCTTTTCCTCTGTCCAGCTCCGGCCGCCATCGGCTCGAGGTCGCTTCGGTCCAGTCAATGAAGTCTGAAGAACCACTTCATTATCTGGCCCTCCAGCGCTTGTCGCCGATAGACAGGCGGCCTCCGCTTTTCCAATCAATGTCTTTATATTATAATTGGCTTGGACATGTGGCAGGAGCCGGCATGCGAAAGAGAGGAAAGGTCATGAACCTGTTTCATCGAGCAAGAGAAGCCATTATAAAATTATGGAAAAGAGCTCACTTAACGCAAATTTTATTATTGTTAGGATCATTAACCGTATTGATAGGCCTCGTCTACTTTGCTTATTTGGCCAATGCCGCCAACGTAGAATCTCTTAAGCAAGGCTTAGCGCAATCGACGGTCATTTATGATAAGGACGGAGATGAGGCAAGCAAGATCTCGGCCAACCGTATGGAAGGAGTTCCAGTATCGGCTGTTCCTCAACATATGAAAGATGCAATAGTAGCGATCGAAGACCATCGTTTTTATAAACATAAAGGATTTGACCTTTATGGTATTTTTCGTGCATTTTTTAAAAATTTAATGGCGGGAAGGATTACAGCCGGGGGAAGTACGCTGACGCAACAGCTTACGAAAAATGCTCTTCTATCACCCGAGCGTACTTATAAAAGAAAACTGGAAGAAGTTTTTCTGGCGATAGAAATAGAAAAGAAATTTACAAAAAGTGAAATTCTTGAGATGTATTTGAATCAAGTGTATTTTGGGAGCGGCGCATGGGGGGTCCAAAACGCAGCCCTGAAATACTTTGCAAAAGATGTAGAGGAGCTCACACTCAGTGAATCTGCTATGCTTGCTGGGATTGTGAATCGGCCATCTGCGTTGGATCCCTATAAAAATTATGAAGGTGCCGTCAAAAGACGTGACCTGGTCTTAAACCAGATGCTGAAATATGAGATGATTTCTGAATCGACATATCACGATGCTGTTAAAGAACAAATTGTCCTTAAGGATGGAGGAGGGGATCCCCTGAAGGGGAAATACCCTTATTATGTTGATGCTGTTTTAAATGAAGCGATCAACCATTACGGTTTGACACAGGATGAAATTTTAACCCGCGGATACAAAATTTATACCCAAATGGACCAGAATATACAAGCCGGTCTGGAAAAAGTATATGCGAACCAATCCTTGTTTCCGGTCAGTCCGGATGGAACTCTCTCCCAAAGCGGTGCCATCATGATTGATCCGGAAACAGGAGGAATCAGAGGACTGGTCGGCGGGAGAGGGGAACATACTTTTCGCGCTTATAACAGAGCCACTCAGCTTAAGGCACAACCAGGTTCCGTTATGAAACCGATCGCTGTTTATACGCCGGCCCTTGAAAATGGGTATTCGGCCGAATCCATGTTAAAGGATGAAGAGGGCATGGACTTTAACGGATATATGCCAAAAAACTTTAATCACCAATACGCCGGAGAGGTACCTTTATATACGGCTGTAGAGCAATCACTCAATGTTCCTGCTGTCTGGCTTTTAAATGAAATTGGTCTGGAAAAAGGTGTTGCCTCTGTCAAAGAATTCGGGCTTCCTATACAAAAAGAAGATGAAAATCTCAGTTTGGCACTGGGAGGAACAACATCCGGGTACTCACCACGGCAAATGGCGGAGGCCTACTCGGTCTTTGCAAATGAGGGTGTCCGGGCCAATAGCCACATTATTACCAAAATTGTAGGTCCGACAGGTAATATTGAAGGTGAGTTTAAACCGAAAAAAACCAGGGTCATCAGTGCAAAAACGGCTAAAGAAATGACGTCGATTTTGTTGAATGTAGTAGAAACCGGGACAGGCAGGAATGCAAATATACCCGGTTATGACATAGCAGGAAAAACAGGGTCCACCCAACTGCCTTATTCTGATATACCTAACGGTACAAAAGACCAATGGTTTGTAGGATACACACCAAATCTTGTCGCTGCGGTGTGGCTTGGTTATGATAAAACTGACCGAGAACATTATTTAACGGGGTCGAGTGGTGATACAGTTGTACCTATTTTCCGATCCATGATGGAACAAACGCTGCCCCACGTGGAAAATAACGAATTTGGCACCCCTTCTGTAAACAAAAAGCTTGAAGAGGATCAAAGATCGCTAATGGATCGATTGAAAAATTTTGATGAAAAAATGAATGAAGAAGCACAAAAGTGGAAAGAGAAGCTGGAAAATGGAAAAGGAAACTTGAAAAAGTTTGAAGAAAAATTAAGAGAGACTTATCGAAGGTTCCAGGAAAATTAGGAGGAAAGCCGTTTAGGCGGTAAGTTTTTAAGGAAAGGTGAAATTTTTGTCGATATATGAGAAAATACTTGTGGTGAAAATGTAGAGGAGGCATGAGAGAATGGAGTTTCGCATAGAGCGAGATACAATTGGTGAAATTAAGGTTCCTGCAGATAAATACTGGGGAGCACAAACTCAAAGGAGCAAACAGAATTTTAAAATAGGCGATGAAAAAATGCCGCTGGAAGTCATAAAAGCTTTTGCTCATTTGAAAAAGGCAGCTGCAATCGCCAATTACGGATTGGGTAAATTATCGGATTCCAAGAAAGAAGCGATTGTTCAAGCATGCGATGAAGTACTTGAAGGAAAATTTGATGAGCACTTTCCATTGGTCGTATGGCAGACTGGAAGTGGTACACAATCCAATATGAACGTAAATGAAGTGGTTGCACGCAGAGCCAATGAGCTTCTGGGAGAACACTCTGATGAGAAAATTCATCCGAATGATGATATTAATATGTCCCAAAGCTCTAACGATACATTCCCAACAGCCATGCACATCGCAGCGTACCATGCGGTGAAAAACGAGTTAATCCCTGCATTAAACCAGCTGAAACAAACGTTGCTGGAAAAAGAACAAGCTTTTATGGACATTATCAAAATTGGACGTACTCATCTTCAAGATGCAACTCCGCTTACGCTGGGCCAAGAAATCAGCGGGTGGAGAGCCATGTTGGAAAAAAGTGAGAAAATGGTCCAAGAAAGTGCAGAACACCTGTTGAACCTGGCCATCGGAGGAACAGCTGTCGGAACAGGAATTAATGCCGAAAAAGATTTTGGAGATAGAGTTGCTGAACAAATCAGTAAACAAACGGGATATTCTTTTGTTTCTTCCGATAACAAATTTCATGCTTTAACAAGCCATGATGAAATAGTATTTGCCCATGGCGCATTAAAAGGATTGGCGGCGGATTTGACGAAAATAGCCAATGATGTTCGCTGGCTTGCGAGCGGCCCTCGCAGCGGGATTGGCGAAATTACAATCCCTGCCAATGAGCCGGGAAGTTCTATCATGCCCGGAAAAGTGAACCCTACACAAAGTGAAGCTCTGACCATGGTAGCTGTTCAGGTATTCGGTAATGATGCGGCTATAGGCTTTGCGGCGAGTCAAGGGAATTTTGAACTCAATGTATACAAGCCTGTCATTATTTATAACTTCCTTCAATCCGTGCAATTGCTTGCAGACGGAATGATATCCTTCAATGAAAAGTGTGCAGTAGGAATTGAACCGGATCACGAGGTCATTGAGCAAAATGTAAACCGCTCTCTGATGCTCGTGACAGCGTTGAACCCGCACATCGGTTATGAAAAAGCAGCTGAAATTGCCAAACTTGCTTTTAAAGAGGGTTCGACCCTTAAAGAAGCTGCAATCAAAACGGGCTACCTCACAGAAGAGCAGTACGATGAGTGGATTGATCCAAAGAAAATGGTGAATTTATAAGGAAAAGCGGAGGCCGCCAGCCTATCGGCGACAAGCGCTGGAGGGCCAGCTAAGGAAGTCGTTCTTCAGACTTCATTGACTGGACCGAAGCGACCTCGAGCCGATGGCGGCCGGAGCTGGACAAAGGAAAAGCGGAAAGCGGCGCTTAGGGGCGACAGGGCACAGATTGCCAAACAGAAGGCGCAAGTCTGATTAGCAGTCCGAAAGGATCAAGCTGCCAAAACCATCGACAAAGCCCACAAACCTGGATTAAATCTGGAAAGGCCCCCGAAAGAGTTCGGGGGCCTTTTGCCATGTCAATTATTAAATTATTAGCGGGAGAATCCGCCAAGCTGTTGTTGAGCCATGGCAACGAGGCGCTTTGTAATTTCTCCTCCAACAGATCCGTTTGCACGGGAAGTTGTATCAGCACCAAGATTTACGCCAAACTCCTGTGCAATTTCAAGTTTCATTTGGTCAATTGCCTGTTCAGCACCTGGAACTAAGATTTGGTTTGAGTTATTGTTAGCCAATGTTGTCATCTCCTTGTTGTTTTTGATAGTGTGGCTGGGTTAGTCGGAGTTGCACCGACACACATGCATGTGACCTTCTTTGGGGTTTAACCCAATCTTGATATATTGTTATTATGATTTTTCAAGATAAAAATATTCAGGATGTCCAATGGGAGTTTTTACCTCAATCGTTAAGGGTGTAAAATACATGGATTCTTCTCATTCACAAAGAATAGGGATGAAGGAGGATCGGTGATGAGTTATTGTACTTTATGCAACGGAATGGCTGCTGAACGCCATGTATGCAGGCTGTGTATGGGAACAATGATAGACCAGGGGAAGGTGTATGATTTTTATGATGATTATTCTCCTTATATGGAGATTGAATGGAATCAGTTAGTGGATGGAGATCCCCAAAGCACACAAAAGCCTGAGTGTGTTCACTTGTTTATTTGTGTGGTTTGTGGCACTTCTCATGAAATCACCATCGTGTATGCAAAATAAAAACGGGACCCGGCAGCAAGCGAGTCCCCATTTTTTATTTAGTTGTTGGGTCATCTTCAGGTATGAAATCAGTAGTTTGTTCGATGTTTGTGGTATCATCCCTCATAAAAACATATCCTCCGGCCATGCCTTCGTTAATCATTCGGTCGACGTCCATAAAATACCGGTCCCGGCCCTCATTTTGGGAGTCCGGAAGGTGTTGTCCCTTACTTTGTTTTTTTTTCATCGTACTCAGCCTCCTATACATCATTTTGGCTGCAGAACCGTTCTGACATGCATCTCAAAAGTTGGAATTTGTTTTATCGCTCGGAGTCATAGACATGATAGAGCATAAGGTCATGGATCTCTTTCTGTAAATGAGAATCATCTTTTACATTTGGTGTATCAGACAGCCATTCTATCGTTCCGTCTTGATGGTATATACCTTCAAACCTCTTCCCAGAAAAGTAAAATGAAAACGTCCACCCTGGAATTCTCCGGTCCTGATATAAAGGCTGATATTGAAAATGTTGAAGCATCTCGTTCACCTCATTTTGCAGTACATCTATTGTAACAATTAATAGAGGACGTTTATTGCATTTCCCACAGCAACTGTGGAGAATCAATCGTTGTTTCAGTTAAATGCACAGCAAAAGCAAGTGCCAGTTTATGAGTCAATAGATCCGATTCTTTTAAACCCGGGTGAGAAAAGATTTGCCGGCCGGGTTTGGAGTTTGCTTCAAACATCCAGACCTTCCCCTCTTGATCGATGCCGAGATCAAAACCAATTTCCCCAACAATTCCGCCAACATGATCCTCAACTGCGCCTGCCAGATCCAGAGCTGCCTGTTTTAACTTGGAACGATGGTGCTCACACTCTTGTTCATCCGGAAAAATTTCTTCAAGAGAATGAACCGACCCCTCAAAACGTATATGTGTGGTTGGACTCCCTTTACCGGCAATTTTTGCTGCAATGGCACTAACCCTCCATTGGCCGCTGTCATCCTTATTCACATGAACACGAAAATCCACAGGCCTTTTGTTTATGCGAATCAGCCGAATACCCTGCTGTATAATCAGCTTTTCAGTTTCTCTTCCTTTGTACAATTGATGTATCAATGCTTCTATGGAATGAAACTTGTAAAGCCGGTTTTGCCGATCAAAAAATCTGCAATAAAAATCTTCACTCACAGAATCATATAGAACATGCCGAATTTTTCGGCCGTTACTCCCGTCCGCCTGTTTCAAATACACATGGCCATAATTTTTAGCCATCCGTTCAATTTCTGAAAAGGATGTAAAGGGATGGGTTTCGGGCAAATAGTGTTCGATTCGCCCATCATTGCATAAGCGTTCATGAAGCTCCAGTTTATTGAAAAAACCTGGATTATACCATGGGATCAAATAGTCATTTTCCATTCTTTCTTTTACTTTTTGGAATGACGGGTGCTTTTCGCTCAAACGGTTGGGCAGGCGATCATATACGACGTTTGGAAAAGGAACATTCATCTGTTTCCAGGTTTGATCATGATAAAAATAACCATGGATCATCCCTTTTTCCCAATGAATATGTTTCTCGCCGAATAAAAACGGAACAGCTCCGACAGATGTTTGAACCGACATTTGCTTTGCAAAGTTCTTTGTTCTTTCCCCGACCGGCAACAATTGATAAGGCGTAAATCCTGACGTGAAAATGCCCACCAGCGGACCAAGATATAAGGTTTCATCATCCTGAAATAGGCAAAGGTTTGAAACAAAGCGAGGAATTCCTAACATTTTGGCCAGACTGGAACTGATGGAAATGACGTTTCTTCCGTTCGGGTGACGGCTGCATTCTGCTTCTGCTACATTGGAGCCAAATGAAACATACGAATGTTCCTCTTTAGGCTTGAAATTCCGTGGATAATATATCTTCAGCTCATCACTGTCAAAAAACTCACAATGGTACCGAACCCTCATGGTAACCCTCCTCTTTGAAAGTGTCCAGATTTGCCCTGGTGTACCTTTTTTATTTATAATCAGTTCGAGGCCCTGCAATCGGAAAAAGGCAGGGAACAAAACTGGGCGGATTTCTCATATCGTATGTTCACGGGGTTGTCCCCGTTCTTGCAGCCGTTTTTTAAGGAGGAAATACATGTCGAGCTGGTATACAATGTTAGCTTTTATGATGATAATCGGAGCGGCGATCGGAGGTTTTACGAACTTCTTGGCGATTCGGATGCTCTTTCGGCCTTACCGGACATTTTATATCGGTAAATGGCAGGTACCCTTTACTCCAGGATTAATACCAAAGCGGCAGGGTGAATTGGCAACACAGATTGGGAAGCTCGTAGTGGGTTACTTAGTGACGCCTGAAAGTATTTATAATAGGCTGACGGACGAAAAGTTTAAACGGGAAACGCAAGATTGGATATATGCAAAATTAGAAGGTTGGCTGAAAAAGAAGGTAACTCCCGCAGAGCTTTTGGCTCAGCTGGGTGTTGAGAATCCTGTTGAACGAACGAATCAATCCATTCACCGGATCGTTGAAAAGAAATATGCATCGTTGAAAACAAAGTGGATGGATAAACCGATCAGTGATATTTTGCCAAAAGAGCTGGCAAAAACTGTTTATGAGAAAATACCGGAAATTGCTGACCATATCATCCAAAAGGGCATAGATTATTTTTCAAGCGCGGAAGGCAAACAGAAAATACGAGTGTTAATTGAAAATTTTTTAAAAAACAAGGGGAAACTGTGGAATATTGTTCAAATGTTTGTGACGGAAGATCAGCTGGCGGATCGGTTACAGCCTGAAATCATGCGCTTTCTATATAATCCAGGAACAAGAGATCTGCTGATTTCCGTCTTGAGTGAAGAAGTGAAGAAACAGGAGCAGAAAAAGGTGAGCGAATATTATGCCGGCGTGAACGAAGAGAAGGTTTTAAGTTTCTTAAAAAAAAGTGCATCTGATTTGTTTCCGGTAGAAGGCTATTTGCATAAACCGGTAAAGGAACTGATTGAACCGTACAGAGAAAAGTTAGTAAATACAGCAATTCCCCGCTTGTTGGAGGCAGCCGGTGAATATTTGGCTGAACAATCAGGAGAAATATTAAAAAGATTTAAAGTTGAAGATATGGTTCGTAAAGAGATTGAATCGTTTTCGCTGCAAAGACTGGAAGAACTGGTGATTTCCGTCGCCAAAAAAGAATTGGTAATGATTACGTATCTTGGAGCACTGCTGGGAGGATTAATTGGCCTGATACAAGGTATCATTGTTATGCTTACATCATAGTATGTTACACTTCGGTGAGGAGGGATGTAAATTGAGCACAAACCTGTATGACCACGCGTATGAACTTGAGAAGGCGATGCGCAATAGTGAGGAATTTAAGCATTTACTGGCCATGTATGAGGATGTAGCCAATGACAATGAAGCAAGCACCATGTTTGATCAGTTCAGAAATGTCCAGCTGAAGCTCCAGCAAAAGCAAATGGAAGGCCGGGATATTACAGAAGATGAGGTTATGGAAGCACAGGTAATTGCAAACCAAGTTCAAGAAAATGAGAAGGTATCACGACTCATGGAAGCAGAGCAGCGCATGAGCATGACTATTACCGAATTGAATAAAATTATCATGGCACCCCTCAATGAATTATATGGTTCTATGGCCTAAGGGCTCCTCTTTTGAGGAGCCTTATCTATGTGCGGGTCCATAGTGCCAAAAGGTTTCCAAACCATATTTTCTAGTTCTATTAGGCAGGCGTGTCTCGTATATTTATGAAGGGAGAGATTGCGCAAAGGGGGAGCACCATGACCTATAAAATGCTTGTTCTGAATATTGATGGCACGCTTCTGCAGGAGAATGGCCGTATTCATAAACAAACCCGTGAAGCGATTGAATTTGCGCTTCGAAAAGGAATCCATATTATCTTGGCAACCTCAAGAAATTTTCCGGCGGCGAAACGTGTCGCTAAATCATTAAAACTAAAGGATTATCTTGTTGCTCATCAAGGATCGTTTATTGCAAAAGAACTGAACAAACCTATATATGTAAAGAGGATCCACGAACAAATTACAAGTGAATTGACAGCACTTTTGGAGTCATTTTCGTGTCAAATCAAGCTTGTTCACGAAAAATATTTAATTGGCAATAAACGAAAGCTTCCAAATAATATGATGGGAAAAGTGGTTTTACAATCCGCCAACCGATTTATTTATCATGAACGTTATGTTGACTCAATCAGTGATAAGCTGATGAATCAGCCAATGGAGCCTCCACATATGGAAGTGGTTTTCTTTAATGAAAAAGAATGGAGTGACGCACAAAAGGCCATAAAAGAAATGTATGAAGAAGTCATTTGTATTCCAACCGATCCATTAAAAATGGTAATTGTTCCATCCGGTGTATCCAAGTTGAACGGGGTACGCTTTGTGTGCAGCCAATACGGCATTCAAAGGCATGAGGTTGTTGCAATAGGAGCAGGTATGGATGATCGGCCGCTGATGGAATGGGCTGGGCTTGGAGTGGCCATGGGAAATTCTCCAAAAAGTGTCCAAGATGCTGCTGATTGGATTACAAGGACAAACAACGATAACGGTGTGGCATATATGGTAAAAGAGCATTTCAGGAAACAGTATCGCCCCGGATTTATCAATAACTTAAAAAAGGATGAAACATTGGAAGACAACATGTTTTTAATCAGTACAGAGAAAAATAAGTTAAAATAATCCAAAAAAGACTGTCTTCGGCTGACAGTCTTTTACTATTTAGCGATGAAATAAGATGAGCTTGCCTTGAGGAGAGGAACAACGGTGAGTTTTATGAAGCATTCCTTTTTCGGAAAGAAGAGCGGTTCCTTTTTCTTTTGCTTCCTCATCATTTCCTGAATCAAAAGCCTCATCTAATATTTTTTCACCCGTTGCCTCAAAAGCGGTTAATCGGTATATCCCCATCTGACGGCCCCCTTTCTTATAGTTATTGTTGCATAGTTTTGAATAGACGAAAAGCAGAAAATAAACAAGGGTGACAGTGCAAACCATATTCATGTATAATAGTAGAACGTATATTCGCTTGAGGTGATGTAGGTGAAGACCATTCGCTTTGTCCATACGGCAGACCTGCATTTGGACAGTCCCTTCCTTGGACTGCACCATTTGCCGGAAAATTTGTTTAAGCGCCTGCAGGAGAGTACATTTACCGCATTTGAACGGGTTGTGGACGCGGCTATTGAACACAAAGTTGATTTTGTATTGATAGCAGGAGATCTGTTTGATGGAGAGGACCGTAGTATTAAAGCGCAGGCGCGGTTAAGAAGACAGTTGGAACGTTTGGGGTCAGAAGGGATTTTTACTTTTATTATACATGGGAACCACGATCATTTGTCAGGGGACTGGATCCATTTGGATATGCCCGATTTGGTACATATTTTTCATAAAAAACCGGAGCCTGTACAAATTACTAGCAAAAATGGGACAACCGTCCATGTGTATGGATTCAGTTACCCGAAGAGGCATGTCTATACAAAAATAATAGAAGAGTATGTAAAGCGTCCGGGGACTGATTTTCATATTGCAATGCTTCATGGCAGTGAAGAGGGTTCAGCGGGCGGACACGAACCCTATGCGCCTTTTACCGTTCGGGAACTTCTAGAAAAGGGAATGGATTACTGGGCGCTGGGTCATATACATAAGCGAAGGACACTTCATGCGGATCCATATGTCGTATATCCGGGGAATACACAGGGGCGCCATCGCAAAGAAAACGGAGAAAAAGGCTGTTATGTTGTCAATATGGTAAAGAACGGACCAACCGAATTAGAATTCATTGAAACAGCAGATGTTCGGTGGGAGTCTATTCAAATAGAATTGGATAAAAAAACAGACCTTACAGAGCTTTATGCAATATGTACATCCAAAATGGAAGCTATTGCCAAAAAGGGACAGGGGGTTCTTTGTGAGTTAAAAATTATCCACTCAGGCCGCTTATCGCCAAGGGTTTTAAATGTAATAGAAAATGGTGAATTTACGGAAATGCTCCAAGACGAGGTTTTCATCGATCATGAATTTGTCTGGCCCTATCGAATATATCAGGAGGACCGCTCTGCAAAACGATTATCGGCTGATGATGCCTTTGAGAAAGTATTGTACGAAGCTGCTCGAGAATTGGAATCAGCACATGTTTTTGAAGAAGCTGTATCAGAATTGTATTCCCATACATATAGCAGCAGATATTTGGATGCATTGGATGATCAGGAACGCAGGCAAATACTTTTGTCAGCCAAGGAATTACTGATGAAACAATTAGCTGAACGAGACTGAAAGGGGGGAGGCACCCTTGAAATTAAAGCAAATTCATCTATATGGCTACGGAAAGCTTCATAACATCGTCTTTGATAATCTATCAGATCTTCAAGTTTTTTATGGGGAAAATGAAGCGGGGAAATCTACAGTTATGTCGTTTGTTCATAGCATTTTGTTTGGATTCCCTGCTCAGCAGCAGTCTGAGTTGAGGTATGAACCAAAAACCCATTCTGCATATGGCGGCAAACTCGTTTTTCAGACAGAGAGATTTGGTGAAGTTATCATTGAGAGGGTAAAAGGCAGGGCTTCAGGGGATGTGACGATCCTTCTGGGAAATGGCCCTGTTGACGAATCAGAATTTTTGCCGAAATTTTTGAATGGAGCGGATAAGACGATGTTTCGAAGGATTTTTTCCTTTGATCTTGATGGGCTCCAGGAGATACATCGTTTAAAAGAGGAAGATATCGGAAAGTATTTAGTGGCAGCAGGAACGATCGGTACGGACGATCTTTTAAAGATAGAGAAAGAACTACAGAAAGATCTCCATCAGCTTTTTAAACCGGGCGGGCGAAAACCAGTACTGAACGACCATTTAAAACAATTAAGGAACCAGGAACAGCAGTTAAAAAAAGCGAAGCAGCAATATGTTTTATACGAATCATTATTATCGGAAGCCCAAGAGGTGACCAGCAGGGTTGACCAGTCTAAAAGCAGGCTGGAGGAAATAAATGATAGGCTGGACCACCTTAAGGAACTGCTTAATAAATGGCCGCTTATTACGGAAAAAGAACAACTGGACAACAGGTACAGCAAGGTAAAGTCTATTGAATTTCCGGCGGACGGATTAAGGCGGCTTGAAACATATGAGGAAAGATTAACGGAATTGTCCGGTAGATTGAGGACTGCAGAGCAAAGAGTTGAGGCAGCAGAAAGGAAAATGGAAGCTAATGCCCCCTTACAAGGTTTTGATCCAGTCGTGGCGGAAAAACATTTACATGAATGGCCGGTCCACCTGCAAAAGATGGATGATCTTTCAACAATAACCCGTTCCATTGAGGACCGGCAAAAAGAAGCAGAATCTGTCAGAAAGGAGCTTCAATATCCTATTGGAAAAGCCCATTCAATCCAAGAAGTAAGTTTGGGAATGGATCAGAAAGCAAAGCTTAAGGAAGCAGTCCGGCAACTTACCCGGCAAGAATTTCGGCTGAACAATTTGGAAGAACAGTTGGTCCATGAACTGGAAACATTACATTCTATTGAACAAGCATGCAATGACATAGAGAAGCGGTTTGTTCATGAACGTCTTTTTAAGGATTGGGAAAGACAGTTGGAGAGACAACGGTCAACAGACCAGCTTGTAGAGGAAAGAAAGCAGCTGCTGGAAGAAGTGGAAGTTCTACGGGGCAGAAAGAGACAGGAGCAGGTGAAACAGAAGAATGAGCAGCGGAAAACCACTCTCATCTCATCCGGCATCGTGGTCCTTTCTGCCTGTCTTTTGGGATGGAGTGTACTTTCTGGACAATGGGGAGGAGGATTACTGGCACTTCTGGTAATGGCCTATTCCGTTATACAAATCCTTCAAAGAAAAGAGACATCAGGTCTGGTCTTTATTACTGAAACTCTTCATGAAAAAGAGAGCCAGCTAAAAAGTACAGAAGAACAGTTGGAGTCCACTTCGTCGGTTGAACCCGCTATTGCTTATAAATATAAAGAACAGCTTCAGCTGCGTGAACAGTGGAAAGAACAATTTACAAGGCTTGAAGAACAGAGGCACAGGGTGGAAGAGTCCCAATCTGATATTCAAAGTGTAAAAGAAAAGATCCGAGTACTGGGGGATCATTTGAATGAGATTAAAATTTCCCTCGGTCTGAACATTGATTTTTCCCATATGAAGATGGAGGATGCCTTTTCCATGTTGAAAAGACTTCAGGAGCTGGATCGGCAGCTTCAAGAAAAAATGGCCAAAAGGGATCAGATCCAAAAGGAGCTGGATCAATGGACAACCGCTCTTTACCACTTTCTCAAGAAATTTAGACAGGTCTATTCAGTCCATACACCGGAAGAGTGCATATTCTTTTTACGTGAAACAGTAAAAAAAGAACAGGAAAAACGAGCTGCTCTCCAAGAACAGGAAGAAAATGTCTCTTATTTAAAAGTGGAGATTCAACGACTGCAAAATGAAATGTCTATTATGCAATTCAAAGTGCAACAACTGTTTGAATCTGCACAGGTGAGCAATGAAGAGGAGTTTCGTCAAAAAGCCAAGCTGTTTGAGGAGAAGGTTCTCCTGAAAGAGCGGCTGGAATTGCTGAGACATCAGCTTGGAATGGAAGAAAATCATGGTTATCAAAGCAAAGAAGAATTGCAGAACGACATCCGCAGGCTGGAAGAGGAAAGCCATAAGCGCACACGACTTTTGGATGAAGACAGAAATAGAATGGCTGCAATAAATCAGGAAATCCGCTTTCTTGAGGAGGGCGGTACCTATACGGAAAAGCTGCATCTGTTCCGCCATAACCGTTTCCTGTTTAATGAGAAAGCACGCAAGTGGGCTGAACTGGCAGTTGCAGATCATTTACTGAAGAAAATCATGAAAAAATATAAAGAAGGACGCTTTCCGAAAGTTATCCGAAAAGCAACTGAATATTTTTCATTCTTAACAGATGAGGAATATATCCGCATTCATGTGAAGACAGACGGGACTTTGGAAGTGGAACGCAAAGATCGAATCTTATTTGCTCCGCATGAATTGAGCAGAGGTACAGGGGAACAGCTCTATATTTCCATTCGTTTGGGGCTGGTAGATGTTTTAAAGGAAGAATTTCCATTTCCGATCATCATTGATGATGGGTTCGTCAATTTTGACCATAAAAGGACAAAAAAAGTGCTGCAGTTGATTGAGGAAATCAGTTCAGATATACAAGTATTACTTTTCACATGTCACCGGCATATGGCCCAGCAATTTTCAAATGAGCAAATCATTCAGATCCATGAGAAGAAAACAAGTCCTGTTTGATGATTGTAAAAATAATAGATTAGGAATATGGTATAATTTGAAAAGAATAAAGGGAGGCAGGCGTTTGGATGATTAAAGAATTGATGGAACATGAAGTGGGGGAGCAAGTAGATCTTTTTCTTCTCATTAAAAGCTCTTTCAGGGGCATCGCAAGTAACGGTAAACCATTCTTGACACTTATATTGCAAGATCGTTCAGGAGATATAGAAGCAAAGCTGTGGGATGCTTCAGATAGTGAGGTAAAAGCATATCAACAGGGGACCATTGTTCGGATTGCCGGTGAAGTCCATAATTATCGGGGAAGAATGCAGCTGAAAATAAAAAAAATTAGACGTTCCAATCCGCAGGATAATGTAAAAATCAGTGACTTATTGGAAAAAGCCCCTTTATCCAAAGAGGAGATTTCCAGTAAAGTCACCCAGTATATATTTGAAATGAAAAATCCTAATATACAGCGGATTACAAGACATTTAGTCCGTAAGTATCAAGAGGAGTTCCTGGAATATCCGGCAGCTACAAAAAATCATCATGAGTTTGTTTCGGGGCTAGGATACCACGTGGTATCCATGCTGGATTTAGCGAAATCCGTAGCAGACCTATACCCTTCCCTTGACCGTGATCTGCTTTTTGCGGGAATCATTTTGCATGATTTAGGAAAAGTGATTGAGTTATCTGGTCCTGTGGCAGCGGCTTATACCGTTGAAGGGAATCTTCTCGGACATATCAACATTATGGTGAACGAAATTGGCAAGGCTGCAGATGAACTTGGAATTCAAGGAGAAGAAGTCGTCGTTCTTCAGCATCTCGTCCTGAGCCACCATGGGAAGTTGGAATGGGGGAGCCCCAAACAGCCAATGATCAAAGAAGCTGAAATCCTGTTTATGATCGATAATATTGATGCCAAGATGAACATGCTGGACCGTGCCCTAAAGCACGTCAAACCAGGCGAGTTTTCCGAAAGAATCTTTCCTTTAGATAATCGCTCATTCTATAAACCTACATTTCATTCATAATGCCTCTGCATACAGAGGCATTTTTTCTTTGTATTTTTCATATGCTGATGATAGGTGGACGAGCCATGATAGGGGGAGAAGAAGATGTCTTTGCCAATTTGGTTATACTTTGTTATTGCAGGTATTTTTGTCAGTGCGTTCATGGCGATTAAGTCAGCGCGTGAAGATCATCAATTCGAAAAAGAATGGATTGAGAAGGAAGGGGAAGTTTATATAGAGAGGATGGAGGAGGAAAAAGAACGCAGAAGAAACATGCGTCAAGCAGGACATTCATAAGATGGATGCAGTCCAAACACAGGCTGAAAAGGAGAAAAAGCTGCCACATTTGGCAGCTTTTTAACTAAAAGAAGTAATCCATTAGACGTTTTTCTATGTTGAAACCTGATGGATTGACTAGCTCCAACAGAAAGTCGTTTTCGTGCAGCAAGCCGGTGCCACAGATTAAACAGTTAAACAAGGAAAAATGAGTTATCGTGCCAATGCTTGTCCGAACGCAACCGTTCGGCTCGGGAAAAGCTGCATGAACCCTCTTGATCATATTAGCATTTCATGAGAGATCAAGCTGCTTTCCTACTGGCTGAAAGAACCCTCATTCCCTGTGATGTAATTATTTTTCCTCTTCAATCTGTTCTTCAGAAGCATCTTCTGGTTCTTCAAGGATTGGATCGAAAGCGGCCTTTAAGTCGCTGTCTTTCACACTAATATCAGCTTCTTCAAGTTCTCTCTTCAACGCGTTTTGCATCATTTCAGGATCAAGCTTGGACACTTTGAGCTCATGCTCAATCTCGTCTTTTACTTTATCAAATTCTTCTTGCTTTTCCTTCTCTTTAATATCTGTTACTTGAATAATATGCCAGCCGAATTGTGTTTCAACCGGATCACTAATCTCATCTTTTTTCAATTTAAAAGCGGCCTCTTTGAAGGTTGCATCCATTTGAGGGTCATCAATCGAAATGGTCCCAAGGTCGCCCCCTTGCTCATTGGCAGCTGTGTCAACGGAATATTCTTTTGCCAGCTTTGCAAAATCTCCGCCGTCCTCAAGCTTTTTTTTCACTTCTTTTGCAGTTTTTTCATCATCAAGCAAAATGTGTCGTACTGTAATATCTTTTTGTTTGTTTTCGTAATATTCCTTAACTTCATCCTCAGTCACTTCAACGTCCTTAACAGCAGCTTTTTCCTGCAGGAGGCTGACTTTTAAAGATTCACGGAACTCATCTTCATCTTTAAAACCGCTCTGCATCAAAGCCATGTCAAATTGAGGTCCCAGCTGCTCTTTCAGCTCTTCCATTTTTGCGTCCAATTCTTTGTCGGATACTTCATAATCTTTGGATAACACTTTTTCGAAAACAAGTTGTTGCAGCGACTGCTCGCCGACTTTACTTTTCATTGCTTCGTATAGCTCATCTTTCGTAACATCCCCGGCATTTGTTTTGGCAACTGCGTCCCCTCCATCACCGCTGCAGCCTGCCAATGCGGCAATACCGGCTGCCAAAGAAAGGGATAACACCCATTTATTCATATAAGCCAACTCCCTGCTAATCTGTAATTACAATAAAAATCCACAAAACATACTATATCACAGATGGTTGCAGAAAAAAACATTTTCATGAAAATATGAGAAATTGGGCGTTTGATTCAGCCAACATGCCCGCCCTCTTCATATGTTATAGCGAAAGAGCTAAAGGGGGTTATTCATATGGGAGGCTTTGGATACGGCGGAGGATTTGCGCTCATAGTCGTACTGTTTATTTTGTTGATCATCGTTGGATCAGCGTGGGTATGCTAATCAACTTTTGAAAAAATGGGCGTATGTCCGGTGCATACAGATTTCGAATGAATAAAATGAATGGTGAGCAAGTTGGAGGAGGTGCATGTAAGTGAGCGGAGGCGCTGGATACGGAGCAGGATTTGCTCTAATCGTTGTATTGTTCATCTTGTTAATCATCGTTGGAGCATCCTGGTTTTACTAAAAATATGCTGAACGATCATAGGCAGAAAGGACGGTATCCGCGCAGGTACCGTCCTTGTCTTATTAACCCGGTTGGTTTGTTCCAACTCGTATGCTGAAGCCGTGCGTTTTTTAAGTTAAGTATATAAAATTTCAATATATGAGGAGAATAATAAAATGGTAATTAAAATATTAATGGTGCGAAAAATTTTTGGTTGGCGTTCCTCTGGAATTTCACGTTGAACACAGAGGGAATAGGTAAGGTTGTTAAAGGTATATAAAATAAATATAGCAAAAATAATAAACAGAGCCGGCAAGCTAAATCCTCCCCCTAACTATCTCCATATACATACGATAGCAAATTTTTTGAAGAAAAAACAGTTTCAAAAATGTGTTTCCTATCTTTTTCATGAAAGCATCTTTAAATTATATCATTTTCCACCAAAATTTCATATCCATCCTCGTTCTCTTCCACTAAAGCGTGTTTGGGCGAAAGAAGAAGAGATTTAAAGAGCAGCAGATCAAATACTGATAACCCGTTATGGTATGAAAGTAAAATGGTAAAATAGTGACCAAATTGAGGATAAATCGCAACACCTGTTATGAAAATAGCATTTAATATTATAAAAGGAAAAACGAGTGCCGTGCCAAACTGAGCCTTCGGGATCGGACAGCCAAATTGAAGGTGAATGACCGGCAGTATATAAAAATGGCGATCGAATTCCCATTTCATATATTTATAATAAGTGACAATCGGTAGAATATGACAAAGTTTATGAACCGGATATAGTAAAATCAGACTGCATAAAAACACAAGGAAATAATCATCGTCAAATGTCTGGGCTGAAACGGCATGCAAAGTCAAGTAGCCGGCAATAAATACAAAAAGAGAAACTAAAAATGAAATAAAAAAACGCCGGAAAAATAAGTGTTTTCGGTTCACATGATAAGCTTTCCAGCAATGCATGGTGCAGCCCTCCTCATATGGTAAAATATAATACTCATAATGTACGATGGAAATCTGGAAAAAGCAATATGATTTTCCGCTGAGGTCAAGCAAATTTTTGAATATAAGGGGTGTGGAGCATTGGATGAATTAAAAAACAGAGTTGAAACTTTGGAGTACCATGTAAAGCTGCTGCTCGGAATGATACAGCCTGTAAATAGGGATTTTGATTTGCTGGTAATTCAAAAAGGGCTGACAGAGGAGGAAGTAAAGGATTTTCATGAACTGTGCAGGGAGCTTGAGGAGGAAATGGAAGAACAAAAGGCGGAAAAGTTTGTATTTCATTCACCGCTTTATAGGCAGTTTACCGCTGGACTAAATAAAAAACTGCACCCGAAGGAAACGGTGCAGGCCTGTTTAAACCAACAGATATATGTAGAACTAATGAAAAAATTATGGATGAATATGGAATGAACGGTTATCATACGGCATTGACTTTAGCCCTGTCGGCGGATGCTTCTTCCTCAAAAAAATGGGTTGTAAGATTGTCGTTGGATTTTTCAAAAATCTCCATGAAATCATCACCATATATTTGCCTGATGATCGCCATCATTTCCAAGGCTTCAGGCAGTTTTCCGTATAGTTCTTTTAGAGGTGCTGCTGCCGTATAAACAGAATCCTCTTCAGGATTATAGTGCTCCACCAGTTCCATTAGAAGATCTTCTCCAAGATCTGTGAGTTTTACATACGTATTGCGTTTATCATTTTCTTTTTTTGAAAATTGAAGATAGCCCCGTTCGGCCAGTTTTTTTGAAAAGTTGAACGCGGTTGAAACATGCATGACTCCAAACTTGGCAATATCTGAAATCGAAGCGCCTTTCAAATGATAGGCGATCCACAAAATATGATGTTCATTAATGTTCAGGTCATAGGGCTTAATCCAATTCTGCCAATCTTTCTCTATGGCTTTCCATAGAGCTTTGCTGAGTTGCGCCATCCGTTGGCTGAAAATCATTGCTTCTTTCACCGAAACGTGTTGATCTCCCATAGTATTCCCCCGTTTTTGAGCTGTTTCTATTATTATGTAAAAAAAATAATAAAAATTCAATCTGAAAAATGAAATAGAATTGACAAAATGTTGAGGAGGAGGCAGAGGGAAGTACCCGGTCCTGCCTCAGGAAGGACGAATTGTTTCTTTTCCTTCTTGAAGTTTATCTTCTAATTCGGCAATGGTTTGTTGGATTTTTTTGATTTCGGTCTGCATGGCTTCTTTCGTCGGCTCAATCTCGCTCTGCCATTCCTCAACGGCAGCTTTAACATCCACGGCCAAATCTTTGATAATTTCTTTGCCATCTTGCGATAATTTGGTAACTGACTCCTTTAACTCCATAGCATTGGTTTTGAACTCATTGGCCAATCGAATCCAATCATCTTTTGATTCGGTTACCTGTCTGCGAAGCTCCTTCCCGGAAAGCGGCGTGTAAAGAAAAGCGGCAGCTGCACCGACTGCACTTCCAACCAATAGTCCATACGTTAACATTTTTTTGTTCATTTTTCCTCACCCTGCTTCATAAGATTTATTTTGAAGAAAATTAAACTTACCTATATTCACTTTACCCTAACTTTGACATATACACACTTTTTTTGTGTTTCAATTTATGCCAGCCGGAGATTCTTAAAGAAAGGGGATGACGATATGAATGTGATTACGATTCTTTTCATCACCCTGGGCTCTCTCATGATATTGGCCATGCTCTATTATGTAATATTATACCAGCAATCCCGTATTTATCCCCCCAAGCACATTGTGCGTGCCCGTGCCGTTTCTTTGGGAGGGGTTGGGGGAGTACTGCTTTCCGTTGGGTTTTTGATCCTGTTTTTCATAAAGTAATGAAAAAATAAGAACCCTCTGAAGGGTTCTTATCTGTTTAAGATGCTTCTTGCAACATATTTGTCCGTTTCAATATTGATTTGGCAATCGGGAATAATACAAACATGGCGACTGCGTTCATAATCATAGCAGGTATTACTACGGTACCAAATAAAGCAGCAAAAGGTCCTGGTAAACCGACAATGAGGTAAGCGGATGTCAGGAACACTGTTCCTGAAACTAAAGTACCAATTGCTGTGAGGATAGATACACCGATAATGTTAGACATGTTTTTTGAAATAAGCAGATAAAGTCCAAAGAAAATAAATGCAGAAATCGGTTTATCAATCAGGTTGGGTACAAATCCGCCTGGAAAGGTGGATGTAATTCCTGCAAGAAGACCAGTGGCCAAGCCAAGCAGCAGTACATTTTTCTTATCCGGGAAAAGTGCAATTCCCAAAAACATCATTGCCAGCATCGTGTCTGGCTTCATCCCCATAAAGATCCCGGGCATGATAAAATGCAAAGCAGCCCCAATTGCCACAAACAACGACAAGGTGACAAGCGTTCTCGTATTCATTTGTATCTCTCCTCTTCTCAACTAAACTCTCGCTTCTTTCCTGACATGCTCTCTTGCTGGCAGCGAAAGATTAACAATATTGTAACATAGTATTTTAGTAATATGAAGCTTTTTTAGCTTATATGGGTTCAAAAACAGCCGGTTACGATAACCGGCTTGAAATGGCTGATGCCATAGATTGGAGATCTTCTGGGGAGTAATCAGATTGATGGCTGATAAACTGTTTGGAAAAACCATCGTTCTGACCATACCTTGGAATCAGATGCATATGATAATGAAAAACTTCCTGTCCGGCAAATGAGCCATTATTGTTGAGCAGGTTCATTCCTTTGGCTCCAAACTCTTCTTTGATTGCCTTTGCGATTTCAGGTACGACAGAAAAAAGTTTTGCGGCTGTTTCTTCATCCATGCCAAAAAGATCTTCTATATGTACTTTGGGAATCACTAATGTGTGGCCTTTGGTAATCTGGCTAATGTCCAAAAAAGCCAAGATATCTTCGTTTTCAAATACTTTTGCAGAAGGCAGATCGCCATTTATAATTTTACAAAAAATACAATCGCTCATATCTACTCCTCCTTATTGCTGGTATATTAAACCATTTTAACATAAGGTTGAGGAAAACAACAAAATGTGCAGAGCCAATTCAGCTCTGCACATTGAAGGATTAGCGGCTTTATCAGGAAAGTTCTTCATCTTGCCCATCGGTTCGATTAAAGGTCAATCATATTCATGCCCAACGCAATCATCCCCTTAACGAAGGTAAGTGATTACTGTTCATGGGATTGATCTGTTAAAGATCAATGAATTTCATGCCCAACGCAATCATCCCCTTGGAAGGTACTGATTACAAGTTCATGGATTGATTGTACTTTCCGCATCTACTGCAGTTCATTGTCTTTGACAATCACCCCAGCTTTGCTTTTCCGCTGCCTTCAGAAATTATTTTGTGCACTTCAGCAGTAGATATAATAGGTAAAATTCACCAACATATAAATGCTTAGCGCCTTAATTTTTGGTACAATGAAATCAGTTTTAATGAGAGGACGAAATGACATGTCATTGTTGGAAATTCAAAACCTGACTGGCGGATATACAAAAAAGCCGGTTTTGCAAGATGTTTCATTTTCCATGAAGGAAGGGCAGCTGATTGGATTAATCGGTCTGAATGGAGCCGGGAAAAGTACAACGATTAAACATATTATTGGCCTTATGGAGCCTCGTTCCGGAAAAATCACAATCAACGGGACATGCTTGGAAGAAGATCGTGTCAAGTACAGAAAACAATTTGCTTTTGTACCTGAAACTCCTGTGCTGTATGATGAATTAACTCTTGAAGAACATCTTCAATTGACTGCTATGGCTTACGGGCTCTCAAGGGAAACCTTTGAAGAACGAGCAAAGCCTTTATTGCAAGAATTTCGTCTTGATAAAAAAATGAAGTGGTTTCCTGCGCATTTTTCTAAAGGTATGAAACAAAAAGTGATGATTATGAGCGCTTTTTTGATTGAGCCGTCCTTATACATTATTGACGAGCCTTTTGTAGGGCTGGACCCCCTCGGTATCCAATCTTTGTTAGAGTGGATGAAAAAAATGAAACAGAATGGCGCCGGTATTTTAATGTCTACCCATATACTTGCAACAGCAGAGCAATTTTGTGACGGGTTTGTGATCTTGCATGGCGGGCAAGTCCGCGCGAAAGGAACACTGGAACAGCTGCAGGAGCAATTCGGAATGCGCAATGCCTCTTTAAATGATATATATATCCAGTTAACGAAGGAAGAGCCTGATGAAACAAATACATGAACTCTGGCCGGAAAGGCTTCAGGCATTTCAGGAAGAAATGCGGCGATATTTGAAATACATGTTTAACGATCACATTAAATTTGTATTAATTTTCGGGGGAGGAGCTGCCATTTATTATTACTCTCAATGGGTAAATGATCTACCTCCAGATTTTCCTGCTGCCCTTGTAATGACGGTTGTGTTGGCTTTCCTGCTGACAGCCGGCCCCATCATCACGCTGGTAAAAGAGGCGGACAAAGTCTTTCTGATTCCGTTGGAAGATGAATTAAAGGATTATTTTAAAAAAGGGTTAAGGCTTAGTTTTATCATTCAGGCCTATGTTCTTCTTCTTGTATCAGCTGCCTTCATGCCGATGTATAACCGGGTGGAGGGTGCAGGCTTCATGTCCTTTGTCTTCTTGTTTGCCGTGCTGCTCCTTTTAAAATATTGGAATTTGGCATTGCGGTGGGATATCTTGAAAACAAACGATTCTCCTACTCTGACAGCAGATCTCTTCATGCGCTATCTGTTAAATGCCGGATTACTGTATTTACTCATCTCTCGAGCCTCTTGGTGGTTTATCTTGGCAGTTATGCTAATCATGGCCGCATTTACTGTGTATACCAGGCAGTCAATGAAAAAAAAGACACTCAAGTGGGAAAGGCTTATTGAAAAAGAGCAGGGTCGAATGCTGAAGTTTTATCGAATGGCTAATCTATTCACCGATGTGCCTCATCTGGGAAGCAAAGTTTGGAGACGAAAGTGGATGGATCCGATTTTCATGTCTATTCCATTTGCAGAAAAAAGTACATTCCGGTTTTTGTATGCGCGGACGATTGTCAGAACCAGCGAATATTCTGGGCTGATCCTTCGGTTAACCGCGATGGCATGCCTGATTTTGTATTTCGTGGATCATTTATATGCTGCCATTGGTATTTCATGGCTGTTCTTATATTTAACAGGCTTTCAGCTTCTTCCTCTCATCCGGCGTTATGACTTGAAAATTTGGATTCATTTGTATCCAGTGCCGGCTGATATAAAGAAAAGGGATTTTTACCGTCTGCTGATAAGAATCCTCGGAATTCAGGCACTGTTGTTCGGAGTGATCACAGCCGTAAGCGGAAATCTCTTTAATGCACTCCTCGTTCTTGCAGCAAGCCTATTGTTTGCAATTGTGTTCGGTAAACAGTATGTCCCGGGAAGAGTCAAGAAAATGGAGCCATATTAAAAGCACTCGCTTTGTTTTGGCGAGTGCTTCTTCAAATCTGTCACCCCGCGGGGCTGTAAATCAATTGCAAATCAGTTTCACCGCTAATGGAGAAACCAGACTTTCAGCGTGTACCCCGAGTAAAAAGGCAGCAATTGTTCTTGTATGGATACTTGCGGCTAAAGCGCATTGCGGTTACTTACATCAGGAAGCTGTCACAGGCTCCTCCTGTCAGCGTTCCTGCTTTTGATATTCAACTGCAGTCCATGCCAGCGTTTTTGCTGCCAGCAGCATGGCCTCTTCTTTAATGTCAAATTTTGGATGGTGGTGTGGATAAGAAGACTCCGGATCAGGCTGGGCCCCTGTAAAAAAGAAGGTGCCTTTCACGTGTTGAAGATAGTAAGCGAAATCTTCTCCTCCCATTTGTAATTCCAATTCCTCCACATGGTCAACACCCTGTACTTCAGCTGCCTTTTTAGCTAAGAATTCAGTTTCATTTTGATGATTGACAACTGCGGGATACCCGCGGTGATAGGTAAATTCATAGTCACAGCCGTTTGCCAGGCACGTCCCTTTAATCACTGTTTCCATTTCTTTCTCAATAAAATCACGGGCTTCCTCACTGAATGTCCTGACTGTCCCCTTTAATTTAGCTGTATCCGCGATAACATTAAAGGCATTTTCTGCAACAAATGAACCTACAGAAATGACTGCTGGGTCTACAGGATTCACTCTGCGGCTGACAATATGCTGCAAATTCGTCACGAGCTGGGAACCAATGACTATGGCATCTTTCGTCTTATGAGGCATGGCTCCATGCCCTCCGCGGCCTTTAATAACAATTTCGAACCCGTCTGCGGCTGCCATAAAAGGGCCTGTCCGGTAACTGATCGTTTTATAAGGAATTTCAGCCCATAAATGTGTTCCGAAAATCGCATCAACACCATCCAGACAGCCATCTTTAATCATGGAAACCGCTCCCCCGGGGGCAAGTTCTTCGGCATGCTGGTGGATGAAAACATATTCACCGGGAAGATCATCAATCATCTCATGCAGCACTCTGCCGATGGTTAACAGAACTGCTGTATGGCCGTCATGTCCGCAGGCATGCATAATCCCCGGCACCGTTGAACTGAAAGGAAGACCCGTTTCTTCCTGGATGGGAAGGGCATCAAAGTCAGCCCTTAACGCAATCCGTTTGCCGGGTTTTTTTCCTTTTATCCGGGCCACCACTCCATTGCCGCCCACCCCGGTCTGTACTTCGATTCCTAACTGCCGATAAAACTCCGCTATATAAGCAGCTGTTTTATATTCTTTAAACGACAGCTCAGGATGCTGGTGCAGGTATCTTCTGATATGTACCATCTCTTCGTAATGATCATCGAACCTTTTAAATAGAGCCTGCTTCATAAAGAACCACCGCCTATTAAGTATTTACTTAAGAATGATTATAACATAGTCTCTCCCATGGAATGAGCAGTTCAGACGATAAATAATCAACTGATACGGAAACAAAAAAAGAAATGCAGCCGTGTGCATTTCTTTAAATGAGAAACATTGCAAAGATGGCGGTCACTGTTAAACCGATGACTACAGGGATAAGGTTTCGGCGAGCTAATTCAAAGGGATCTACATTACAGATAGCGGCTGCAGGAATTAATGCCCAAGGGACGAGTGTACCGCCGCCGATCCAGATGGTTGTTAACTGGCCCAATGCTGTCATGACAGCTGTTCCGGAGCCAAGGGCTGCGCCGAAAAGCCCGGCAATGGATCCGGTAAGCGGGAGACCCGAAAAACCCGATCCGTCGAGTCCGGTGATAACCCCTACTGCTGTCATCGTCAATACACCCAGGGATTCAGTAACAGGTACGGTATTTGCAAGAGCAATGCCAAGATCATTGACGATGCCTGTAGAACCATCAGGGAGAGAGGTGCCGATCATCTGTTCAAATCCGCCGCCTCCAAGATAGAAAAAGGCAGCAATAGGGATCACAGGTCCAAAAACTCTAAAGCCAAACTGGAGTCCTTCAATGAGAAATTTCGTGGTATTTTCCAGTGCCTTCTGTTTATGTGCTGCTATAGATGTAAATAGTAGTATTAGTACTGAGGTGCCGCCGATCAGTGCAGTTGCGTCACCGCCTTGGAGATTTAATGTAAACATTAAGATGATATTGGCAGCGAATAAAAGGGGAATCATAATAGCGAATAGCCGTTTTACACCAATGGAAAGCTGTTCTTTGCCGGTTTCTTTTACCACTTCTGCTGACTGTGAAAAATTCTGTGAGGAGTCAAATTTTCCTTTTTTCATATCACTTTTCAACAGAAAAAAAGCTGTGACTGTTGTAACCGTTCCCATGACTAATATAAGGGGAATGCTTGCAGCCATAACCTCGGTCACTGGTATGCCTGCCGCATCAGCTGAGAGTTTGGGTGCACCCTGAATAATAAAATCACCTGATAAGGCAATGCCATGCCCAAAAAGATTCATGGCCATGGCAACCCCCAATGCGGGAAGTCCGACACGGAGCGCGATGGGAAGTAAAACGGCTCCCATTAATGCAACGGCAGGAGAGGGCCAAAAAAACCAGGAAATCACCATCATGAGAATCCCGGTCGTCCAAAAAGCCAAGCCGGGGGTTCTGATGATTTTTGTAAAGGGAGAAATCATATAATCGTTAATTCCTGTTTCCATTAATATTTTGCTCATGGCTGAAATGATGGAAATAACAAGGATAATGGAGAGCAGTTCGGTAATGGCAAACATAAAGCTCGTAAAAATCCCGCTAATGGACGCAGCCGCTGAACCGGTGGCCATATAAGCGATCAGAACAATTCCGGTGATGCATAAAATGGTGAGATCCCGCTTTAGAATTAAAAACAGGATACTCAGTCCGATGAACAGGAGATACAACCAGTGTAAGGCTGTTAATTCTAATTCCACAGCAACTCCTCCCTAGTCTTCATCATTCGATGGAATTTAGGACTTTCATCCCACGATGTATCTTATGAAGTCGAGGGGGGAGATGTGTTCACCCGGGGGCATAGGGAAAGTAAATTACTTACTGTCATCCAATTCTTCGTCACCGAGTACAAATAGTTTTACATAGGAAGGTCCCGAAAATACACTATGACTTTTAACGGATTCAAGTGCAGAGACATTTTTATGAGCATCGGCAAAAGCCGGAGATTTTTTCCAAACATGATAAGCATCCTCATTCTGCCAGATCGTCATGACGATATAGGAATCGTTTGTCAGAGGCCGCAACACTCTTATAGCCTTAAAGCCCGGAAAGGATTCTGCTTTTTTCATGCTTTCTGTAAAGTTATATTCAAAAACCGGTCGTCCCTCTTCTCGAACAGGTATATGATTAACAGCTGCAAACCCTTTGTTTTCGAGTGGTCCGACTGCAAGGATCACCTCATATTTTCTCGGTGACTGAAAAACGGTGGAGCCTTTAGTTTCATGCCATATCTGAGAAGTTTCGGCATTTTGCATCATCAGTATTTTTTCATTCGGATTCTTTTCCATCACTTGTTTTAAGAAATAATAGGTTCCTGATGTGATATACGTATACAAATCAAGACACTCCTTTGATAATACTCATTACCTGATTTTACCCATAAAGGGTAAGGACAAACCAAATGCCCGGCTTATTAAAAAGCACAAATTTATGACAACCCGGCATCCCGTCTATACTTCGGCATTTAAAAGTAATATAGTAAGCTTTAGACAATCACATGTTCTATTTTATGTTGGATAAGATCCATGTTGATATACGAAAAACCTGAAAGGTGGATTCCTTTGTCATGGGGAAAATAACAAACGATACTTTTTTACGAGCAGCAAAAGGTGGGAAAACGGAACATGTACCAGTATGGTATATGCGGCAGGCGGGACGGTCACAGCCAGAGTATCGGAAGCTGAAAGAAAAGTATTCCTTATTCGAGATTACTCATCAGCCTGAGCTGTGTGCATATGTCACTAGGCTTCCCGTAGAAAACTACAATGTGGATGCAGCAATTCTGTATAAGGATATTATGACTCCGCTGCCTGCGATCGGTGTAAATGTTGACATTGTCAGCGGGATTGGTCCCGTTATTGAAAATCCAATCCGTACAGCCGGTGATGTGGAAAAACTGGGTGAACTGGATCCGGAACAAAATATTGATTATGTGCTCAAGACGATCCAAATTTTAACAAAAGAGCAGTTATCTGTTCCTTTGATCGGATTTGGCGGTGCACCGTTTACACTGGCTTCTTACATGATCGAGGGAGGCCCTTCAAAGAACTATCACAAAACGAAAGCGTTCATGTATTCGGAGCCGAAGGCTTGGGACATGCTGATGCAAAAACTCGGTGATATGACTGTAGTTTATTTAAAATCGCAAATCCGGGCAGGTGCCAGTGCAGTCCAGTTGTTTGATTCGTGGGTGGGAGCACTGAGCCGTGCCGACTATCGTACATTTATCAAACCTGTTATGGAAAGAATATTCTCTGAACTGAAAAATGAAAATGTCCCGCTGATCATGCACGGGGTGGGCGCCAGCCATTTGGCCTTGGAATGGAATGATCTGCCATTGGATGTAGTCGGTTTGGACTGGAGGCTGCCCATTGCGGAGGCCCGTAAACTTGGGATTACAAAGGCAGTGCAAGGGAACTTGGATCCGGCGGCTCTTATTTCTCCATGGAATGTTATCGAGGAAAGAGCAAAAGATATTATTGACCAGGGGATTCAGCAGCCCGGGTTTATTTTCAACCTCGGCCACGGAGTCTTCCCTGATGTCAAACCGGAAATATTGAAAAAGCTGACTTCCTTTGTTCACGAATACAGCACAGAAAAATTAAAGCAGAAACTCAAGTAAAAAAGGAGCACGGAAACATGCCGAAAAAGAAATTGGGGCTATTGGTGATGGCATACGGAACTCCATACGATGAAGATGATATCAAACGGTATTATACTCATATCAGACACGGAAGGCCGCCGTCGCCGGAAGCTCTGGAGGATTTGAGGAGACGATATGAGGCAATCGGCGGTATCTCGCCGCTCGCAAAAATTACAGAAGACCAGGCTTATAGTCTGGAAAAAAGGCTGAATGACATTCAAGAAGACATTGAATTTAAAGCATATATCGGATTGAAACACATTGAACCTTTTATTGAAGATGCGGTCCAACAAATGAATGCCGACGGGATCCATGAAGCCGTTTCTATTGTTTTGGCACCTCATTTCTCAACCTTTAGCGTCAAATCTTACAATGGACGGGCACAGGAGAAGGCAAAAGAGATTGGCGGTCCTGAAATCACTTCGATTGAAAGCTGGTATAAGGAACCCAAATTCATAGATTATTGGGTTAAGAAAGTGCGGGAAGTATACCATCAAATGCCGGATGAAGTGAGGAAATCGGCCTGTCTTATTGTATCTGCCCATAGCTTGCCGGAGAAAATTCTTCAATATAATGACCCTTATCCTCAGCAATTACAGGAAACAGCCGATTTAATTGCAGAAGGGGCAGGAATTCGGCATTACGCAGTGGGGTGGCAAAGTGAGGGGAATACGCCGGAGCCGTGGCTTGGTCCGGATGTCCAGGATTTAACCCGTGACTTATACCTTAAGCATAAGTATAAAGCGTTTGTTTATATCCCGGTGGGATTTGTTTCAACGCACTTGGAAGTACTTTATGATAACGATCATGAATGTAAAGCAGTGACGGATGAAGTAGGTGCTGCCTATTTCCGTCCTGACATGCCGGATGCACACCCCGAATTTATTGATGCACTGGCGGACACAGTTTTGAAGAAACTTGGAAAACTACAATAAAAAGAAGGCGATTTCGGATTGGCGGATGAAAGAAAAAAAGTAGTAGTGGTCGGTGGGGGAATCACTGGTTTAACCGCAGCTTACTACTTGCAGAAATCAGTTAGGGAAAAACACCTGCCTTGGGATCTCACGCTTGTGGAAGCAAGCCACAAGCTTGGGGGGAAATTTCAGACATTGCATAGAGATGGCTTTACAATTGAGCGTGGTCCCGACTCTTTCTTAGAAAGAAAGAAGAGTGCAGCAGAACTGGCCGTAGAAGTAGGGCTGAGGGACCAACTTGTCAACAATACAGCCGGCCGTGCATTTGTACTTGCCAACGAACAACTCCACCCGATGCCTAAAGGGGCGGTGATGGGGATCCCGACAAAAATTACTCCGTTCATTACGACAAATCTTTTTACCGTGCCCGGCAAAGTAAGGGCAGCGGCAGATTTTGTCATGCCGAGATCAAAAATTTCAGGAGATCAAGCGTTAGGAGGATTTTTCCGGAGAAGGCTAGGGGACGAAGTGGTGGAAAATCTGGTTGAACCGCTCCTGTCCGGTATTTATGCAGGTGATATTGATCAGCTCAGTTTGATGTCTACTTTCCCTCAGTTTTATAAAGTAGAGCAACAGTACCGGAGTTTGATCCGCGGGATGAAAAAAACAACCCCTTCCGCTCCTAAAAAGCATGTTAATGCGAAGAACCAGGGAATTTTTCTTGCATTAAAAGGCGGTCTTTATTCACTGGTTGAAGCCGTTGAAGGAAAATTGGACAATGTTTCTGTATTAAAAGGAACGCGCGTACTGGCTATAGACAAGTCAGCAGGAGAACGATACAGTCTATTGTTGAACAACGAACAATTATTAGAAGCAGACAGCGTCGTACTGGCTTTGCCTCATTTAGCTCTGGCGGATTTATTTGCTGAAGACCCTGTGATTTCTAGATTGAAAGAAATGCCTGCTACATCTGTAGCTACCGTTGCGATGGCATTTGATAAGGGAGATGTAGATGATCATTTAGACGGTACGGGGTTTGTTGTTTCGAGGAATAGTGATTATACGATCACAGCCTGTACATGGACCCATAAGAAATGGCCTCATACCACCCCTGAAGGGAAAGTGCTGCTGCGCTGTTATGTGGGGCGTGCTGGCGATGAAACGGTTGTGGACTTATCAGATGAAGAAATTGAAAAAATTGTCTTGACTGATTTAAACCGTATTATGAAATTGACTGCAAAGCCAAACTTTACTGTCATTACACGTTGGAAGCAAGCTATGCCGCAATACATAGTCGGGCATAAAGAAAGAATTCAACAAATTAAATCAAATCTCCACCGGAATATGCCCGGTGTGTTTATTGCCGGCAGTTCATATGAAGGGATTGGGATTCCAGACTGTATTGACCAGGGAAAAGAAGCAGTTGAAGAAGTTTTGAAATATATATAAATATGGAAAAGGACGTTCTGAAGAACGTTCCAGCTTGTAGAGAAAGTATATGTTTTTTTCTCTACAGGCTTTTTTATTTTACATTTAGACGACTTGTATCTAGATTTTTGTGTTTTTATTTTTAAGAAAAAGATTCCCATCCACCTAGACCTGTC
>NZ_JBHUEO010000031.1:0-47642 GCF_042680885.1 Siminovitchia sediminis
TTCCCTTCGCCCTTGTTATTCACAACCTAAACCATTGGCGTGTTTGTCAAGGGCGATTGCGTGAGTTAACCACCCAACCACTGATAGAAATCTAGTGAGTTTTCATAGAACTTTTGACATTACCCATTCTAGACATTGATCTCTTGGTAAAGACCCCATCCATATTTTTCACTATAACTTCTTGCAACCTCATTCATATCTTCCGGATATCCCTGCTGGATGGATTCTGCATTAGCAACCCAATCTAGCAGCCCTTTTCCGAAAATAATCGGGTCAATGAATGAATCCGGATGACAGCTTTTGATATTATCACGAGTCGTATGATTCCAATTGGTCAGCGTTTGTACAAGATTTACACCTGGAATTTCCTTTGAGCAAAAATTTGTAGTATCCAGTCCCCAAACACCTGCATCAATTTGCCAATCATAGCCCAGCGATTCGCAAACTTCCGTAATTTCCTGCGTTACTTGATGACTTGCAGATACCATTAAAGTGTTTGTGGAAATGCGGTTTCCAACAATGTCATAGTTTAATACAAATTTAGTATTGTTAAAGATGTCAGGATTGTCCCGTAAAAACTCCCTACTTCCATGCAATCCAACCTCGTGTCCGGACCATGCAATAAAATGCATAGTTCTTTTCTGCCTAATACCCTTACGTGCTAAATTGGCATAATGTTCAGCAAGAGTCATCATCGTAACGATACCACCTGCATCATCGCCGATTCCGGGTCCCCCGGGCACACTGTCAAAATGAGCACAGATAACAATTGCTTCACCCGTTGAATCTGTTCCCGCAAGCGTCCCAATCACATTTGCACAAGCACCTTCGCTTCTGTTATATTGCGCATTGTATTGTACTAATATATCGTGATTATGCTCTAGCAGTTCTAAGGCATCGGAGTATAAAACAACAGCAGTTGGAGGAGCCTCTCCCTCTGTATCGACTGTTTTAAAGTTATAATAAACATCAGGCGGCTCGCTTCCTCCCCAACCCGCCGATGTCGTAAATAATACTGCTGCAGGCTTATATTTAACAAGACGGCGATATATATCATCATCCGGATAATTGTAGTAAGAATCCCTGGCTATTAATAAAACTTTTCCCTCTGGCTCGATTCTTTTAAGAACGGCTTCACTTCCGTCTTGAGCATAAACCAACGGAGCTTCAACCCCATCCAACGGTGTATCACCGGCAAACCAAGCCGCTTTATGAACCAACCCCTGCCATTTTCCATTAATTTTAACCTGTAAAGTTGAAGGCTTTTTCAAGCTGTACATAGGAATATCAAAATGGTGCCTGTTCGTTTCCAGACCCACGTGCGAGAAAGCCTTTTCAATATAATCAGCAGCTCTTTTTGTCGGCTCTGTTCCGGCGATCCTAGTACCGATGTCGGCAAATACTTTCAAATGATTAAATGCAATATTTTGGTCCATTATGTCTCCTCCTTAAAGTTGCCCTTTTACTTGTTACAAACGAATTTTGAAAACTACCTTCCTACCGGTCGTTAGTTATAATATAAATTATACTATTTCTTATGTCAACAATTTTTTTAGTAATTTTGAAATAAGGGAAGGGATTTAGTAAGGATTTCGATATTTCAATGCTTACTGCTATAACTAATTTAACTAAGTGAAGTGTCATCCCAAATAAAGGATAATCCTTTGTTGCGAATGCTAATAAACGGAAGGGGTTTTGTATGCAACATATATCGGTAAAAAGTTCTCCCGCTTAGTCATCAAGGTTAAACTCCTCCTCCCGCCACACTTTTTTTACCGGCTTCTGGTTCAGGTACGACTCGAATTTGGTTCCAAACAGTGTTTCTGGACGCAAATAATTCCTCCAATGCGGATCATGCAGCCATTCCTTCGTCTTCAAGTCAATTACCTTTTTCATGTCCTCCAGAGTAAACCCCTCATTCCAACGTGCACGGATCAGTTCCCGTGTCTTCCTCGTGCTCGGCTTGTAGGAGGAACCTGTTTTGGCATTCAAGTAGTCAACGACCTCGGAAAAGGGTATATGTATTTTCTCTGTAGTAGTCTCTGTAGTAGTCTCTGGTATTGGTCTGGTCAAACTGAGCGGCTCAGGCGCTAAGATTGACCCACTCACCAGCTCACCCTCGACAGGGGGTTGTCCATCTTGATCCTCTCCAATTACCTCATCCAACTTTTCATAGTCCAGCGTGTACCATTTCGTCTGATCCATCTTGGCCTGATTGAACATTGCCGACAGTACCAAACCCTTTTTCTCCAGCGAATTAATTGTGCGTCTCAGCGAGCTCTCCGACCAGAATGGAAGCTGCTCCTGCCACTGGCTGTACGTGTTGTACACCCACTTTCGCCCGTCCCTGTTATATGTGCTTCTCTTCACCCAATAATGCATCTGCTGCAGCACCACTGCTTCATTTACTCCTACTTTCACAGCCAACGACGGAATGATCATGACGGGATGCTCCTGAATTAACAAATTGCTCATTTCACTTCCTCCTTTTTTTTGAGCGGCGAAGTACGGATAGCCTTCTGCATCTACCGCTCCTCTCAACTCTTATATAGGGGGATTGTTGGAAATGGGACACCCTGATGGAGAAAAAATGAAAAACTTGCTCATTGCTGTTTAAGGGCTGAGTGATGTTTCATTGAAAAGGAAAATATCAAACTGCATGAACAAAGGCTATTATGATGCAGGCTAAAGCAATTCAAATCTTCAATGAGAGACCGTCTTTTCATCGATTGTCACCTTGTATAAAGCAAAATGGGGATTAGGGCACGGAACCCCTATCCCCATAATAGCTAGCGCTAAACTCCCTGCTATTTCTTCAACTCCTCGAACAACTTCTTTACCGTAAGAATAAGAGTCTATATTTGTAAATAAGAGTATCTATATTGGTAACCAGCTGCTCCTTCATGACGACTTAAAGATAGGGTTTTAAAATAAATTTAGTAAAATGGACTTACACTCTTTATTTGACAAACCCAAGAGGAGTTACTAGGTTTTATTTTTGATACCTTCTCTATTAAAAAACTCTAAAATTATTTACTTATGGTATGGTTCACCGCACCAACTAAAGCAGCTGTAAAACATGTTATAAATCAAAGCCGGTTGTTCCCAGCTTTATGCCGCTTTTCTTGCTGTTTTCATCTTTAAATAAGACTTATCCCCACATATAAATATTAAACGACGGTTTAGGAAAACCTAGGTTAAAAAGCCAAGACAGGAGGGAGAAAAAAAATGACGGAAAGCCCGAATACAAACAGCAAGACTTTTTGTGCGAGTGAATACGACGTTTTAAAACGAGTAATCCTTTGTCAGCCTCAATATATGACGATCCGCGAAGTAATTAATGAAACGCAGAAGTATTTTATAAATGAAGGTATCCATATTGAACGTGCGCTCGAGCAGCACGGTGAATTTGTCAAAACGCTAAAGAAACATGGTGTCGAAGTTATTTTATTGCCATATCATAAAAAATATCCTGAACAAGTATTTACTCGGGATATTGGTTTTACACTAGGACAAACAATCTTTGTTGCTAAGATGGCGACAGATGTTCGTTCAGGGGAGGAAAACGTTTTAAAACAATGGCTGGAGGATGAAGAAAGCCCTTACTATAATTTAGGCGCGGAACGAATTGAGGGTGGAGATGTTTTGATTGATCGGGAAACAATTTTCGTGGGGCTTAGCAATCGAACTGATCAAAAAGCTGCTGAACATTTACAACGTCTTTTGAATCAATTCAATGTCATTCCCATCCCATTTAAAGAAAAATACCTGCATTTGGATTGTATATTTAATGTTGTTTCACCAGAAGTAGCCCTCGTTTATCCAAATGCTTTAACGAAAAAAGACATTGAATTTCTTGCTTCACGCTATGAATTAATTGAAGTTTCGGAAGAGGAACAATTTCAATTGGGCACAAATGTATTAAGTATTGGCAACAAGCGAATATTTAGTCTGCCGGTCAATGAAAAGGTAAACAAACAACTTTATAACCGGGGATTCCAGGTTATTGAAGTGGATATCACCGAAATCATAAAGTCTGGTGGCTCCTTCCGTTGTTGCACCCTTCCTGTCTTACGGGAAACGTTAAATACAAATATACAATGACCATATAAACACCCTCTAAAGGGTTGTTTATATAGTCATTAGAAATATAATCTCGCTATATAAAAACCACCACCTATTTGTAATAAGGCCCAAAGCGGCATATGCAAAATTGTAAAGCCTCACATAAAATCTAATTTCCCTGCCTTTTCTTCAACTGTTCAACCAGTACCCCGCCTTATCCGCTCTTTCGTCCAGCAGGTCTGTCCCACCCCTGCTGGGCACACAAAAGGGATGCTAAATCGTATATGATTTGCATCCCCAATTGGTAAGTCTTTTTAAATTTTCTTCTTTAGAACGTAACCGTTCTTTTTTAAAAAAACGTCCACTTAATTCTCGGCAAATTTTTCCTCTTCCCACTGCTCTTTATCCTCCGCTTTCATTGCCCGGATTTTATAGATGGCAAACAAAAGAATAAACCACCCCGGAGTGACAAACAATGCGATACGGGTGTCTTCTCCAAGTGCAAGCACGACCAAAATAAATGCAAAAAAAGCAAGGATGAGGTAATTGGCAAATGGGAAAAGCGGCATTTTAAATTTACTCGTTTTGGCTAATTCCGGCCTTGTTTTGCGATATTTTAAATGAGCCAGGACGGTAATTCCCCAAATAAAGATGAAACAAAAAGTGGCAACACTTGTGATTAACGTAAATACTCCTTCAGGCATGATGTAGTTCAAAACAACAACCATCAGTACAACTCCAGCTGAAAAGAACAGTGCATTGAAAGGCACTTTATGGGATGTTACTTTTTTAAAGGCTTGAGGCGCCTGTTCATTTTTGGCAAGTGAGTAGAGCATCCGGCTTGTACTGAAAATGGCACTGTTGCCCGCCGATGCAGCCGATGTAAGAACGACAAAATTGATAATCCCGGCAGCTGCTGCAATCCCCACCGCCGCAAATACTTGAACAAAAGGGCTTTCATTTGGTTTAACAGCCGTCCACGGATAGATGCTCATAATGACGAGCAGTGCGCCAATATAGAAAATAATGATTCTGAGTGGGATATTATTGATTGCTCTCGGAATCACCTTTTCCGGATTTTCTGTTTCGCCTGCAGTGAGTCCTACAAGTTCAATGCCTGCAAACGCAAACATGACCATCTGAAATGAAAGGATAAAACCGGTCATCCCATTCGGAAACATCCCGCCGTGACTCCATAGATTTGTAAAACTGGACGGTCCAGCATCAGTAGAAAAGCCTTTCAAAATCAGAAAAGTGCCGATCACGATTAACGATAAAATGGCAATGACTTTAATGATGGCAAACCAAAATTCCATTTCCCCAAAAAGTTTGACGGTGGCCAGGTTCATCACCAGCAGCAAAATGAGTGTAATGAGACCCGGCATCCACTGGGGCACACTTGGGAACCAATACTGTATATAAATTCCAACAGCTGTCAAGTCAGCCATCGCAATCATCACCCAGCTGAACCAGTAAGTCCACCCAGTGATAAAGGCTGCGGTATCACCAAAATAGTCTTGAACGAAATCAACAAAAGAATGATAGTTTAAGTTGCTTAAAAGGATCTCTCCCAGTGATCTCATAATTAAAAAACATATGGCGCCTGTAATCAGGTAAGCAAATAAAATAGACGGCCCTGCCAGATGTATCGATTTCCCCGCTCCAAGAAACAATCCCGTTCCGATTGCCCCACCTATGGCAATTAACTGTACGTGTCTGTTTTTTAAACCTCTTGATAGATTTTCTTGTTGCATGTGATTGACATCTCCTATTTTGGGATATGGCCATGTTCCGGCTATCCCGTATGTGCCTTTGAATAAATTGACAGTTCCAAGTAAACGATTTCATTATATCAATAAAACTTCTGCTGTTTAGTTTTGAAATGGACTCTGCCGTGACTTCTCTTTTTCTCTTTTTACTAACAGGACTGCTTGTTTTATATTTTATAATATTTTATGGACGTTTCATCTATTAATTTTAACTAATAATACCATAATTATCCATGCCTTTTTGAAATAAATGTCACTTTTTGGGTCTTAATGGTAATTGGAGATCTCTAAAATCCTAATATGTAGGGCTTTGCATTCATAGGATTGGAGGATAAGAAATTGAATTTTACTGTATTCTAATATAACAATTTTTGTGATTCGTTTTTACCTTTAGTACAAATAATTTTAAATCCAACATTTTTTACCGAATTTTATCAGATGCTTCCGTGGCTGCAAACTGAACAAACCCACATAAATCAAAAGAAAAAAGCAGACAGAGAGATAAGCTTTTTACCCCTACCCATCTGCTGCTTTTTCAAAAATTTTGCTGAAAGAATGATATTTTACTTTAACGACCTTTCACCTTACTTATTTCCTTACATACTTATTCTCTGCCGAGGCGCTTCTTCCACGTGTACTTGATCCATCCACTCTTTTCCTTCTAACTGTCTTGTGACAAGCATACTTGCTACGGTATCTCCAGTAGAGTTGACCATGGTTGCAGGCGGATCTACGACGACACCGATGGCTGAAATAATCGGCAATGCTTGTATCGGCAAACCATAAAAAGTCACGATAACCATTTCTCCAATAAAACCTCCGCCTGGAATCCCGCTCATGACAACCCCGGACAATATGGCAATAGCAATAGCTGTGAGAAACGTATCGATTCCGGAATAATCCATGTTAAACACACCAAAAACAAAAGCAATTTTAAGGATGGCTGATAGACAGGATCCATCCATATGAATGGTGGCTCCAAGAGGTAATACGGTTTCCCGGATATCTTTCGGAACGCCGATGTTTTTGGCAGCCTGCAAGTTGACCGGTAAGGTGGCAAAACTGCTTCCCGTACCCAATGCCGTTGCTGCCGGGGTCAGGATATTTTTCCAAAAACGGGTAACTCCCTTTTTTCCTCCCGCAATAAAGGCATACAGGGTAAATCCGATCAAAAAATAAAGAATGGCCACTGGATAATATAGGAGGAAGGCTTGGGCATAATCGCCAATCAACTCCGCACCCATATCTCCTATCAACGCGGCGAAGTAAGCTCCTAATCCGATGGGTGCATAGTACATAATGATTTGAATGATCCTCATAAATATTTCCGATCCACTTTCCAGAAATCTGGCAAATGGTTTGCCGGTTTCACCGGTTAAACCTGTTGCGATACCAATCAGAACAGAAAACACAATGAGAGCGAGCATGTTATTACGCGAGAACAAATCAACAAAATCCGGAACGGTGAAAGTGTTTACAATTTGATCTGAAAGAGTGACCGTTTCTACATTTTCCGGAGTTTCCATAGGGATATCCACACCGGATCCCACCGGAAAAATTATCGTTGCAGCAAGCATCGTAACCGCTGCAATGATTCCAGTAATAATGAAAACGGTAATCATCGATCCCATGATTTTACCCAATCGGCGCATGCTGTCCATGTTGGCTACAGCCGAAGAAATAGAGAAGAATACAAGCGGTACAACGACCATGAAAAGTAAATTTAAAAATAGGTCTCCCAGCGGGCGAATGACGCCTGCCTTTTCACCAAAAATCAGTCCGATGATGGAACCGATAATAATGGAGGAAAGCAGAATTAATGGAAATCGATACGCTTTTAATTTTTTTGCCACAGTTGTTACCCCCTATGTTTGTTTAACTGCTTGTTTTATTCCACGCTTATGTTGCCTGTCATTGGTCTCCGTGGCTCTTGTCATTTTTAGATTGCTGCTGACAGCCAGTCATTGCTATATTTCAGCTGAAACGAAACCAATTACTATTCGGAATCCGATATTAACAAAACGGCTTTTATTTTTTCTTCTGCCGTCACATTCAGTCCTGCAAAACAAACAGGTCTTCATTGAATAACGTATGGTTTGCATATAGGGAAGGAGAACCGCCTGTATGCAGGAACAGAACATTTTCGTCCTTCTTGAACGTTCCATTTCGAATCAATTCAATCAGTCCGGCCATGACTTTCCCGGTATAGACGGCATCTAAAAGGATCCCTTCTGTACGGGCCAGCATTTGTACGGCTTCAATCATGCCTTCTGTCGGAACTGTGTAACCTCCGCCGACAAACTGGTCGTTGCATTGCACGCTTTCGCCGGGAATATCAGCCGGCACGTTCAGAAATTTGGCTGTGTCTTGTGCCAGTTGATAGATTTTGGGAATCTGTAATTCATTTGATCGGGAAACATTGATCCCGGTCACCTGAATGGGCGCATGGTTTCCATGTAACCCGACAATTAAACCTGCTTGCGTCCCTCCGCTCCCGCTGGCTACAACAATATGGTCCATCACGAGCCTTTGTTCAAATAATTGTTGAACAATTTCCTGTGCACAAGCTACATAACCAACAGTACCCAGCTCATTGGATCCGCCGACAGGAATGACGTAGGGGTTTCTTCCTGATTCCCTCAGCTTTTCACTTAATGCTTCCATTTCGGCCTGTAAGTCTGATCCATTGTTTACAACTGTGATCTCTTCGGCTCCAAGCAATTTATATAGAAAATTATTTCCATTTGCGTTTGGATCATAGGCTGTATCTGCACCCTCTTCTAATACAAGCCGGCATTTTAGTCCCTCTTTCACGGCGGCTGCCAATGTCAGGCGGCAATGGTTCGATTGAAGCGCACCGCTAGTGATAATCGTGTCTGCCCCTTTGGCGATCGCATCTGCCATTAAAAATTCCAATTTCCGTGTTTTGTTGCCGCCCCCGGTAAGTCCCGACATATCATCTCTTTTGATAAAAATATCAGGCCCGCCCAGTACGTCCGTAAGCCGGTCCAATTTTTCAATGGGTGTTGGTCCCGGTGTGTATTTTCTTCTTGGTATGTTTGCTAATAACATTTGAATATCCCTGCCTTTTTTGTATGGCTGAACCGCCCGGTGCGAACAGGCAGCTTCCATACTCCTCATGGTTCCATGCTTGACTTATAAGCTGCAAAAATTACTGCCTCTGTCTCGTTTCCATCCTTTTTAAGGACATTCCCATAGGTTTCTCTCTTTTATTAACCTTTTAAATTGACAGAACTTTTTATATGCAAGACAAGCATTTCTAAAATAGATGTTACTACGCCAAATTTTTCATAACCAGATCCATTGGTCCGATCTTCCCGATTGGAGACGATCCCCGGAGCTGCCTTCCCAGGAATCACTGCTTTCGGGATATGCATAGACATCTTGACCGACCGTATTTATGGTATATCTGAATCTGGTTTTTTTTAAAAAAACCCATTAATTATATTGTCGTACAATGAGACGGCAAGCGGTCTCTTTGAATAATATCTTCATAGGTTTCGCGTTCCACCGCAATGTCAGATTGCCCGTTCCTGACAAAGACCACTGCCGGTCTTGGAATCCGGTTATAATTGTTTGCCATGGCAAACCCGTAAGCGCCTGTGCACGACACAGCAAGAATGTCTCCCGGTTGAACGGCGGGGAGTGTATAATCTTTAATCAGCAAGTCACCGCTCTCACAACATTTGCCCGCAATCGTCACCACCTCAGCGGCCGGTTCGTCGGCCCGATTAGCCAGAAGCGCTTCATATTTGGCCTGGTAGAGTGCAGGACGAAGATTGTCTGTCATTCCTCCATCTACGGAAACGTATTTTCTGATGGTTGGCAAATCTTTTACGGACCCGACCGTGTATAGAGTCGTTCCTGCTTCCCCTGCGATGCTTCTTCCCGGTTCAATCCAGACCTCCGGTAAAGGATATGACCTTTCTCCCAATAACTGTTTTACCGCAGAAGCAATGGCATGAATATACGCTTTTACAGGCAATGGCTGATCTTCTTCCTCATAGCGGATTCCAAATCCTCCTCCAAGATTCAACACGGATGCCGTATATTGCAGGCGGTCTCTTATTTCGATCAGAAAATGGGAGAGTCTTTCTGCAGCCGCTTTAAAACCGGTTGTATCAAATATCTGTGATCCAATATGCGAATGCAGCCCAAGTAAGTTGATATGGTTTAATAGCAAGGAATGGTTGACAGCTTCAAAGGCCATCCCGCTTCCCATGTCAAATCCGAATTTGGTATCCTGCTGTCCTGTTGAAATATAATCGTGTGTATGAGCCTCTACACCCGGTGTCACTCTTAACAAAATATTGGCGATGACTCCTTTGTCTCCGGCCAATTCATTCAATAGTTCCAGTTCATAAAAATTATCCACGACAAAACAGCCGATGTTTACATCCAATGCCATTTGAATTTCTTCGATACTCTTATTATTCCCATGAAAATGAATACGTTCAGGCGGAAAGCCGGCCTGTATCGCTGTATACAGCTCACCACCGGAAACCACGTCCAAAGATAGGCCTTCTTCCATGATCACCTGGCTCATTTTCATCGTACAGAAGGCTTTGCTCGCGTATGCTACTTGGAACTGAAGGCCTGTTTCTTTAAAAGCTTCCACGTAGGATCTGCATTTATTTCTAATCAATTCCTCATCGTATACGTATAAAGGCGTACCATATTGTTTCGTCAATTCTACTGCATCACAACCGCCGATTTCTAAGTGACCCTGTTGATTGATTCTGGATGTCCCGTGTAAATACATTTTTTATCCTTCCTCCCTGCTTGATACATTCACCGGTGCTTCTGACATAAGTTCTCCCTCCGCAACAACAACCGCATTCCCCTCCAAGCATATATCTTGAACCTCGTCTTCTGTAATACGGAAGCTGATCGTCAAAACGCCTCCTTTGGTATGAACTTTCACAGGAGACGATACTTTGTCCAACAAGCCTGAAATGATGGCCGAAGCGGTTGCACCCGAACCGCAGGCAAACGTCTCATCTTCTACTCCGCGTTCATAAGTTCGCATCTTGATTTGATGTTCATCACAGATCTCAACTACATTTACATTCGTTCCGCTTGGACTGATGGCCGGATTGTACCTGATCTTTCGGGCCCACTTCATAAAATCTTCGTCCTGAATGTGATCAATAGCCTTTTCCATCACTACCGTATGGGGAACGCCTACCCAGGCAAAATGATAGAAATCATTTTCATCCGAAGGAAAAGGTTGATGAAGATGGAAATCTTTTATCGGGATGGACGGAAATTTAATTTGGACATTCTCACCCAGGATTTTTCCTTCGTACACCCCATTTAAAGTTTCAAATGCCATGACGTCACTAGCTGCACCCATTAAATAGGCATACTTTACAATACAGCGTGCTCCGTTTCCGCACATTTCCCCTTCACTGCCGTCTGAATTAAAATATCTCATTTTAAAATCTGCTATATGGGATGTTTCCAATAACATGAGACCATCCGCACCAATATGGAACCTTCTGGTACAAACAGTTTGAACAAAACGGGAAAGCTCCAAATTGTTCATGATCGGTTCCCGATTATCAATGATAATAAAATCATTCCCGCAGCCATGCATTTTTTTAAATGGAACTTTTCTCAAACGTGAATCCCTCCTTTTACTCTCATGGTGTGTTCCTCTCTTATTTTACAGGCAGAGGTGGTACCGTT
The DNA here is from genome assembly GCF_042680885.1 of Siminovitchia sediminis. Taxonomy (NCBI): domain Bacteria; kingdom Bacillati; phylum Bacillota; class Bacilli; order Caryophanales; family Bacillaceae; genus Siminovitchia; species Siminovitchia sediminis. The sequence goes on from NZ_JBHUEO010000031.1 coordinate 11,547, forward strand.
TACAACAACTTTTTTCAAAGCACAGGTAAATTTTACTATTTGCAAGTTTCATGCCAGCTCTATGTTTTTTGATAAAAAACCCGTATGTACTGGTGTTTTGGTACAATACTGCTTTCCTGACAGGAGTAGTTTAATATACAAACAAAGCAAAAACTGCCGAAAATTCAGCAGTATACTTTTCTTTTATTTGTTTTGTGATCCGGCAGTTTGTCGAGGGAAAGCACCCATCTGTCATTCTCACTGACTATCATCTCTAATGCCATCCAGGCCTATCAATGGCGGGATATGCTTATTCCGCGGATGTTTTTCTGGGGTTCCCGGAATGCCCGAAGCAGCAATTGTCATAACTGAAAAACTGCGAAATCACCTTTTCTTTCGGAGAAGCGGTAATCCAATATGAAAGTATAAAACCTGACTACAGGTTACAGACGGTCCGTTAGCGTTGGTGCGGACTTTCCTCGAACACCGTGAAATTATGACTTTACCTCCGATGAAACAGCATCCGTTGTCGAATCTATCTTTATCGTGCCGGACAACCACCAGATCTGCCGCTTGGGACTGGGGGTTATGGCTCAAACGACATTTTCCAAGAAACATGCCGAATTTTTGTCGATTCCATGCCGAAAAACCGGCAATGTGCTATTTTAGTGTGATTTAGGCAGATAGTACTACTTTTTGTGCCTGTGCTGATGGAAAAATTTAGCCGGCGGGCTTGTTATCACATCGGCTTATCCTACCTGTTTTTCTCTGAGCTGCGGCACTTCTGTCCATGTAACAGCCGGGAAAGCGCTCATGATCACGCACGTAAAAAGTTCAGAATTGATTCAGGAGAGACGTTTTAATGCTCTACGGGCAGGGTAGAGACTATGGGCAGCAGGGCCTAAACTGCTTCAGGTTGGATAGCAGGTGTGGCTATCATGGGTTTTGGCGAAGGCGGTGCCAAAACTGTTTCATGACGCGGAGCTTCCACCGGATCCTGTACATCTGTTTGGAATCTATGAATAGGTACATAACCCCCGGTAAACAAGTTTCCGTTATATGCAAAATCAGGCGAAGTTTTATCCTGCGCCTGATTTGCTTTAGGCCCATGTTAGAGGGCCCTTCATTATTAATTTGCTTTTGTTAAGATTTTTGCATTTTAATAGGCAATTAGCCGTTCCACTTCTCATGAACTTCCCAGGGACCGGATAATTTCTTTGCCCTTCAATCGATGCAATGCGGTCATCCGGGGAATAAATCTCCCCCATTTACAGCCTTCTGTTGTTTCATCCTCAGTTCCTGTTCCATCTTGAGTCCTAATACTCCTCGGAGTCTGTTCCATCTTCATTTTCGGCATCTTCTTCAAGTTCTGTCTCGTCTGTACCGCCTGATGCATCTTCTGTTTGATCTTGCTGTTCTGTTGATTCTTCAGTTGCAGGGTCCTGTGGCTCCTCTTCGGCACTGCACCCAAACAATAGGCCGGTGGAAAGTATCGCAGTAGACACACCCAAAGTTAACTTCTTCATATCCATATCCCAACCACCTCACTTTAGTGTTCTCCACAAATATAATTCATTTTCATTAATTCCAAATAAAGGGAATGTTAATTTTTTGAAAAATTTACTCATCCTGTTATTCATTTACTTATTAGCGTGAATGAATAGAATGTATATGATTCTGCATGATTTAGCAGACTGTTTCTCCTTTGGCGTTCTTGCTCTTTAGTTATAAAAAGGAGCTGTCCTGTAGGAGGATAGACGCTCTTTGAAATTTTTGGCACTTAATATAAAACAGATTCTTCCGGATTCATCCAAAGAAGTCGGCATGCATGAGCGTGAAGTGTTCTCTTTACTAAAATAATAGAACGCCTTGGCTCCTGTTTCCCCTTGATCAGCATCTCCCCAATCAATTTGCCGCTGTCCCTCTGCCTTAATGATTATGTACGGGATGGTAATAGACATGCTCTGGAAAGTCTGTAACAATTCCATCCACATTCAATTGAAATAAGTGGTCCGCCTGTTCCTGGGTTCTGGATGTATATGGAAACATCATCATACCCGCTTTATGAACCCGGTCAACCAATTCAGGCGTCACAATGGTCATATTGGGATTGAAATAATCTGCATAGGATGCGAATTCCGCTAACTGTTCGTCTGTAACTTTTGCCCAGCCGCGTCCGGCCAGTACACCATGGGGTACCTGCGGCAACAGCTCTTTTGATTTTTTCATTGATTCATGGTTAAAGGACTGGATAATAATTTTTTGATGATTTGGTTGATGCATATTTCGTTCTTTCAATGCTTCGGCAACTTTTTCTTCTATTCCCGGGTAAAGCTCCGGTGCTTTAATCTCTATTAAAATACCAGTTTTACCACGAAATGCATCTAATACTTCAACAAAAGAAGGAACTTTCTCGCCGGCATAGTTGTCATGAAACCAGCTGCCGGCATCAAGTTGTCTCATTTCCTCAAAAGTCAACTCCCCTACATTCCCGGTTCCATCTGTTGTACGATCTACGGTGGTGTCATGAATAATGACAAGTTCCCCATCTTTTGTCATCTGTACATCCATTTCTATATAGTCTGCCTTCATTTCGAACCCTTTTTGGAAAGCTGCCATGGTGTTCTCCGGTGAATGTCCGGATGCTCCGCGATGTGCGATATTCATCATTTTTTGTTGCTGCTGCCTGGAAGTTTCGCTGCCCTCCATGGCAAGAGCAGGCTGGGTACCCATAGCTGCTCCTATCCCCACCAAAGCCAATAAAGAAAAAAGATGCTTCATACAACCACTCCTTTATCAATGTGTTAACTCTATTACCAAAGAGAGATATGAAGCGTATATGGATAGACGGTAAAAAGCTCATTAATAAACTGTAAAAAAATGGTATACATGCGGCTGGGAGGAATAGACTTTGGCATTAGTCACCTGTAATGACCACAGAACACCGGAAGGCATCCTTGAAGGAGTCCCATGGGGACTTCAAACAGGTTCGATCATCATCAAGCAGCAATGTCAGGATCCCATTGAGTATACCTTCAGGATACATTGGCTGAGAGAAGTAGCTTTTGATTACAACACAAGCAGATTAATTGTTCTCTGCATCCTACTCATGGAATTACGCGGGGAGTTCCTTTGGTTTCGACACCTCAGCCTGGCCGTCCAACTCGATGATCCTCCTGATCATAGACATCTCCGTTTTTAGAAATAGCACAGGATGAATCATTGCCTGCACCGATTTTCCCCACCCACGCCGGGCCACAGCCACTTTATTCTCCTCTTTTTTTAATTTTGTAAAGTATGTTACAGATTAAAATCAGAATGGACTATACAATGAAGACACTCTTACTTCATACATTCTGAATGCGGGGATGATCCTGTCTTTCTTGTTTGAAAATGTATTCCCTGCAGTTGTTCTGAAAACGATAAATCGTCCGAGATGATTTCTAACAGAAAGGAAGATTATATGTTAGCAACCCTGGAAAATACGAGAAGTGAGTTTCCTATCTTGCAAAGGAAAATCCAATTGTCCAGCTGTTCCCAAAGTGCCCTTCACAGGGACGTCAAGGGTGCGATCGCGCGCTATGTACAAACATGGGAAGAACAAGGAATGGACTGGGAAGGCTGGATGGCGGCCTGTGAACATGCCAGGAACCTTTTCGCCCGTATGATCCATGCTTCCCCGAGTGAAATAGCCATCGTTTCCAGTGTTTCTCACGGAGCTTCCAGTATTGCCGCAAGTATAGACAATCGAAGCAGAAAAAAAGTGCTGATTACAGAATTTGATTTCCCCACCATCGGGCATGTTTGGCTTTCACACAGAGACCGGTTTCACATCGATTTTATCAAGAGTGATGAGAACAATCCGCTGGAGGCGGATCATTATGAGCAAGCAGTGGATGAGCAAACGTTATTGGTCTCCACCTCCCATGTCTCCTTTTATAACGGAAACAAACAGGATATTAAGGCTGTGGCAGAGGCTGTCCACAGAAAAGGGGCTTATTTGTTTGTTGATGCGTATCAGTCGTTTGGACAAACTCCCATTAACGTGAAAGAAATGGGGATCGATATGCTTTGTACCGGCATGCAAAAGTATGGATTGGGGATCCCCGGGTTTGCCTATCTATATATAGACAAGAAAATCTCCCGGCAGCTGCAACCTCGGATCACAGGATGGTTTGGGCAGGAAAATCCATTTGCTTTTGATATCAAGAATCTTCAATACGGTGAACATACCAAACGATTTGATTCAGGAACGTTTCCCATGATCAATGGGTTTGCAGCAGAAGCCGCATTAAAGATATTGAGTCAGCTGGATATCAAGCAGGTTGAATCTTATTTGGAGACCTTGTCGCAGGTGGCGATAGACGCTGCAGAACATTACGGGTTGGTCCTAAAAAGCCCGAAGGATGTGAAAGCAAAAGGCTCGAACACGGCCATCTATGTTGAGAACGCCTCAGCAGTGGAGAAGCAATTACTGGAAAAAGGGATCATCGTATCTGCAAGAAACGATGTGATCCGGATTGCCCCGCATTATTACAATACGGAACAAGATGTTCGTACGGCCCTGAGTGAATTAGCAAAAATATGACAATAAGGGAGGATGGATCTGTATGGCTTTGACTGATTCCAAGGTTGAGAGCAAGCTTGAATTTTATGGAGGGGTGCCCGTTCTGCTGGTCCCTTTCGGGGTCATGTTTGTCGGGATTCTATGGCTGGGTGTGACAGGTGCTGCGCTTCCGGAAGCATTTTGGCCGATGGCTTTATTCGGTATTTTCATAGGATTATTACTGGCAAAGAATAAAAAGACCTATATCGAGGCATTGATTACCGGGATTACCTCAAGGATGCTTGCGATTATGCTGCTTGCTTGGTTCCTGGCGGGTATTATGGCTCAGCTTTTGCAGTCTACTGGACTCGTGGAAGGGATTGTGTGGGGGTTCCTTCAAACCGGAATGTCCATTGCCTGGTTCCCTTTACTTGCTTTTATTATTGCTGCGATTATGTCGATGGCCACAGGAACTTCCGTAGGTACACTTATTGCCGCAAGCCCGATTTTGTTTCCTGTCGGCTACACGCTGGGCGGAGATCCCGTTCTTATTATCGGGGCGATTATCGGAGGGGCGTACGTCGGAGATAACCTTGCTCCCATATCAGACACGACCATTGTTTCGGCGTATTCCCAAGGAACAGAAATCAGTAAAGTCGTTCGCAGCCGTTTAAAATATGCAGCGGCAGCCGGGGTGATTACGATTGGACTTTATATCATCTTTGCCCTGATTCAATCCGGAAGTTCGACGGTGACTCCTCCAGATGAAATCAACCCGCTGGGACTTATCATGCTTCTCGTGCCCATCATCCTTCTCTTCTTCATGATCAGAGGAAAAGACCTGGTAGAGAGCTTATTGTATTCGAATGCCATCGGGATCGTGCTGGGATTGGTATGCGGTTTAATTGGATTCAGCAATATTTTGAGCATTAACCGCGAAGAGTTTTCTGCAGGCGGAATTATTCTGGATGGTATTTTCGGCATGTCGGGGATTGCCATCTTTACCATTTTTATCATGGGGATGATTGGCACCTTGCAGGCCGGCGGATTTCTTGATTGGCTGATCGAGAAAGCAGAAAGCATCGCCACCACACCTAAACGTGCCGAGATCGTCATCGTTTTCTCCACTCTCCTTTTGAATGCGCTCACAACTGCTGGAACTCCTTCCATGGTTATGCTGGGAGACTTTGTCAGAAGGCTCGGGCATAAGTTTAAAATTCAGCCATGGAGACGCGGAAATCTGTTGGATGCCTGTTCTACCTCCATCATCGGGTTCTTGCCGTATAGCGTCGGTTTACTCATTCCTTTTGCGTTTGTTGGGGGCATGGTGGATATGGCCGCCCACCCCAATTTCAACCCCGTCGGCGTCGCTCCTTATGTATTTTATTGTATTGCCATGGTTCTTGTGATCGTCTTCGCTGCAGTCAGCGGCTGGGGATTGGAAACCATGAGTGAAGAAGAGTATGAAGCGGAATACAGAGACATTTATGGGGATCCCCAGGATACGATTCCTCCTATGACAAAAACGAATTAAGGGGGGAGTATATGCTCTATCTCAATTACCCTTCCATGGGAGTGCCTGATAGCGATTCACTTAAAAAAATATCGAGTTTTATCGAGAAACTTCCCGTAAATATTAAAGGAGCAGCAGAGGATTATGCGATAGAATTGGTTCAATGCGTAGAAGACGTCCGGGAGAAGATAGCCGAAATATATGGTGTATCTTCAAAAAATATTGCTTTTATCAATAATACAACGGAGGGGCTGGGGCTTATCGCCTCAGCAATAAAGTCCTCCGGGATCAAAACGAATGTCCTTGTGCCTGACATTGAATTTATCTCCAGTTCGCTCGTGTGGAGCGGTCACGCGAATCAGATTGATTTCGTGGTAACCAAAGATGGCAAGGTGGATCCAACTGGTATTTACCGGGAATTAACTAAGGGCGCCAACAACATTCTCTCCATGAGTTCCGTTCAGGAAGTGAGCGGCTACCGTTTTTCGTTTCAAGATCTATTGGGTGGATATCAGAAAAAAGAGAATGAATTTTGGATTATTGACGGAATTCAGGAAGCTGGGGTTTTATGGAGAGATATGAAGCAGGATCAAATAGATGCTTATATTGTTGGAGGACATAAATGGCTGAACAGCCCCTTTGGCTTGGGGTTTATGTACATGAGCGATCGACTGCTCCAAGTCATTGAGCCGCCCTTTAAAGGCTACTTCAACCTTGAGGAACCTGACGGGGGCTGGGTTGCCTATCTGGAATCACGGAATCATCAGCGTTCACAATTGCTGGACCAGCCATTACAAGATGGTGCCTGCGTCTTTGAACCAGGCGGGATGGTGAATGCTATCGGTGCGATGATGATTGGCGAAGCAATGGACAATTGGGAGAAATTCGGCATTTCCAATGCGGAGAATCATGTGCTGGAGCTGCGTGAGTTATTTCAACAACGGGTCCATCTGGGTAATGAATTCCGTCTGATGCCAAAAAACGAAAAAAATTGGTCCTCTATTCTTACGATCACCTCCCTATTAGGTGTGGAGTTTGAAAGGATTTTGGCAGAGAATCTTGCCAAAAGAGGTTTTAAGGTGAGCCTTAGATCCGTCGAATCGATCGGAGGGGTACGGTTCGGATTTCATTATACGACCACAAAAAAGGACGTCGAATATTTCGCAACAGAATTAAACAGCATCCTCGCCGGGATCAGGGAGATGGCTCTACCAAAGCACTGAGGAGGGCAGGCGGGAGTTTTTGATGTTCTATCGGCGTATAGGTACCAGGGCCCCCGTGATCGTAGATGACCTCCAGATCCATTTTTACGTACGTATAGATCACATCATCTTGATGGGCCTATCTTTGGGCTTACGCGGGTGAAAAACAAGAAAATATTATAGAAACAGGCAGACGCTTTGGCGCCTGCCTCTATAAGGGAATAGGTTTATCTTTGAAGATTTTTTGTTTGAAGAGTAAATAGGTAATTTCCTTTTCTGAGGGGCTAAGAGGTAAAATTCCGCAGTTTTCGTTCGTGCTGGGCGCTTTTCGTCGCCAAGTAATCTACAGTTTCCTGCGTTTCGGTAAGTTCCACCCTAAACCCGTCGAACTTTTTTTCAAGACGGTCGAAACGCTCTTCAAACTTGGCCTCCATCTTATCCATCCGGTTCTCTAACTTATCCATCCGACCTTCTAACTTATCCATCCGACCTTCCAACTTGTCCATGCGGCCTTCAATCCCATCAATTCGGCCATTTAGACGCGATTCTAAACCGTCAAGCTTTTGGTCCATATGCTCTGAATGCATGGCCAATGCTCTTAAAATTTCCTGAACCCCTGATTGCTCCATGTTCTCACCTCCTTAGGAATTAGGATCTTTATATCATACATATGTTCAACCAGTGTCTTCACCCTGGCATGTTAAACAGGCACTTATCAATAACAGGGTGGTTTCAGTGTTCCTCCGTGGTTATTTCTTTATCTCCTCCAGCTCTTCTCTGGAAAGACCCGTTACTTCAAAGATAAACTCTTCGTCTACACCTTTTTCCTGCATGCTTTTTGCTGCTTTTTGAAGTCCTTTTTTTATACCTTCCCTTTTTCCTTCACTAATACCTTCCTTCCAACCTTTCTTTTCCCAGGAGGTCATAAGTTCCATCAGTTTTTCCTCCTCTTTTGGGTTTGTCATACGGATTTACTCCATCAAGGTTTGCTCTTCTTTATTGGTAAGTTCCAAATAGGTTTCAAAAAAGCTGGGCAACAACTGCATTTTTGCCGGGTCGAGCTGAAGGCGAAGAAACATGCGCAAAAACTCTTTTTTGACTTGTATTTTCTCATTATCAGTATACCCCTATGTGCTTAATCATGCTGCAGCAATTGGGTTGTCCTGCAGTATGTATTGACGCCATGGAAGTTTTTCAATTCGATCACAATATAATGGAAGGCACCCACTTTTTTAAATGGAAAATGAATAGAAAATTCCTCGGGCTCTGTTTTGTTTCCCTCATAGGTGAACAGCGCAATCGGCAGGATGGACAAGCGGTGTTTTTCGTAGAGGCGATTGTGATAGATGAACATTCGTTCATTGAAGTTTTGCTGGTATGATGATTACGTCTCCATATGGCTCAGCATCAAGGACTCCTCTCCACGTATCCTTGTTTTAACCAATAGATCAACGACCCTTTTTTCTCCCTCCACTAAATCAAAAATATGGTCGTTGTGAAGTCGATGGCTTCGGCTGCTTCGGGGAAAAAGCATCACAAATTCTTCGAAGAATGCTTCAAGCAACATCTTGAACATTCGTTCATGGCGAATCAAATTCATTCCTCCTTCACAATTAGAACATATGTTCCTTTTATATAATAACCGTAAGATTCCGTCAATATGTTTTGTGTCAAGCAGCTTTCTAGCTGCTTTTATACCAAAACTGCCTCCCCCTTTAACTGCGCCTCCATACGGTTAAGCCAGCGGATCCTGTCTTTGATCACGGGAGGTTTGGGGTGGTAATAATAAGGATGCTTTTCGTGTTTGATTCCATAGAGTTTGCGCTCACCAAGTATCCTTAAAGCCTGTTGGGCTAATCTCTGTATGCGGGCGTCGGTTCCCCAGCCTGCAATGATCGGGATCTCGTGATCAATGTGTTCCAGGAGCTCCGCTTCTCTTTCTTTCGTAAAAATAGAATGACGATCGCCTTCCAAAGATTGGAAATTATCCATCCGATTAAAGAACTTCTTGAGGTTTCCTTCGCAAATATCAGAAAGGTTAATGACATCCAATCGGTTGTACCCCATCCGATCCATCAGCCGCATCAGCTGGTGCTGGGTCTGGTTGTCTTTCGCCCGTATCAACCCGCCTTTTTCCTGACAGGAATCTTGAGCTGACGGATTCCAGCTTCCCGGATTGATCATGATGACCGTACAGTCCGGTTTCTCCGCCTGTATCTCTTTCCTGACGATTTGCACATGAGACCGCATGTTCATGATTTGTCCATTCAAATCATATTTATAAAACTTACCGTAGACTTCAAAGGATTGCCTCAACACCTCTGCCGGAATAAATGCCACGGGCCTCCTCTCCTTTCTGTAAAAAGTTTGATGTTCAGCGGTTTTGGGCTGCTTGAACAATCCTTGGCGACCTCTCCGGATCCACCCTCCACCCCTTCCACTTTCTCTCAGGGGCAAAAATTCTGTAGACCCATTTGTCCATGTCTACAAAATGGAGCCCGGAGCCGAATTAACGGGCTGCCGGGCTTAATTTACATCTATTAAAAAACAGCTTTCTAAAACGGCACCTCATGCGCATCCGCGTAAATATACCCGATTACATCCACTTCATATTCACTGTATGTCGGATCGAGCGTATTTCCGTCCCAGCGATGGCCGAAAACTTCTTCCACCAACAGGTCCATTCCGCCCTCGGCATACTCCTCCAGCCTTTTTCTTGCCTTTAGTTTAAATTCGCTTGTTTCAAAGGCTTCAATGTTTCTGCCAAGTTCCGGGTCACTTAAAATGATAGAGTAGGCTGCTGTTTTCTGCTGGGAGTTCAGGTAGTTCGTACGGAACTCCCGGCCGCGCCCTTCACGTGGAGTCTTCCGGTTGTTTTTAAACCCGATGCTGGCACAGAGCAGGAACAGGTCCTGGTATTTGATGTCGAGCTTGTTGTTGAAATAAATATAAATTTCTTCGTATTTCTTGCTTGTATATAAAAGCGCTTGGTCCATTAAGAAGTCCATAGTTTACCCCCTCGTTGCCATTGCTTCGTTGATTTCCATCGGCACGATCTCTGAATGGCCTTTGGTGATTTGTTCAAGCTTGTACCACTTTCCAAGTTTTCCGGTTTTCTTGAAGCGCATTTCTTCGGTTCTGGACAGCTCAGTATCCGTCAGCAGCAGAATCCATTGCGACGTCAAGTTCGGAATATTGTCGATTAAGTGGTCCCGGTTGTTTCCGCTGATCCGGCCGAACGGCGTATCCATAAAGAGCGGGAAGTTGATGTCTTCGGAACCTCCGGATGCCAGCTTGGCAAGGGCGGTGATAAAGGATAAAGCGACGACTTGCCTCTGCCCCTGGGAAATATCCTGCGTAATGTTGATTTGATCCCAGCCGATAATATCAATCTCGTATTTTTCATTTATATCAATCCGATTGATCAAGTCTTTGTCCTTGCGGTCAATCAGCTCTTTAAAAATAGCGGTTGCTTCAGCAGTGAGCCGGTGTCTCATCTCATCGCTGTATTCCGTAAAGACAATCTCCAGATGAGATTTTAAATCCTCGATGTATTGAAGCACCTTGGAGTCGATAAGCAGGCTTTCGTTGGCTCTCATCAGGCGGCTGAATTCTTTCTCCAGCGCTTCTTTTTGCTTTTCCTTTTCCCTGATTTGGTGCTTGAGGCCTTCGATTTCCACACCCAGGCTTTGCAGCATCTGCTCCTTGTTTTTCAACGTGGATTCCAAATGCTTTAAGTTCTCCTGCTCTTGTGCTTTGCCGATCATGTCTTCGTTATAGCGCTGGAGCTGCTTGTTCAGCTCTTCCACATTGTTTTTAATTTCACGGTATTCCGCCAAGTTTTTGTTAATCGTTTCAATAACTTCTTCTTCCGCGATGGTGGCATCATGAATATTGGATGTGATCATGGAAATGAGCGGTGTCAGCTCTGAACGCTTGTAATTGCTCTTTAAGTGTTCAATATGCTGCAGATATTCGGGATGCTCGGTCAAGTCGCTGTTACAGCAGGCACACCGATGCTCCCTCAAGGATTTTTCAATCACTTCCAGCGGAATCAGGTCTTGTTGATCGACTAAAATTTGATCAAGGTAATTTTTCACGGAAACATAAGAATCCTTCATGATCAGGTGATAGCCATGGCGGACAAGCTGGCCTTTGATTTCTTCTTTCTTGGAGCTTGCCAGTCTTTTCTCCAGGTTGCGCTTTTCTTTCTCATTGTCGTACTTTTCCTGAATTTTGCGCACTTCTTCGTTTTCTGCCAGCTTATCTTTAATATCTTCAATTTCTTTCTCACAGGAATCTTTGTTGTTTTCCTTTAACACAATCATTTCTTCCATGTTGCTGATGTCTGTGGTCAATGCTTCAATTTCATTTTGCTTGCGGTTCAAGTCCAGGTTCTGGGAATTTTGCAGCACACGCTTCTTCTCGGCATTATGCAGCTTTTGCAGCAGCTTAATGGACTTGTCAATTTTGTCTATTTGCAGCAGCTTGACGATCCCGGTTTTAACTTCCTGCTTGACTTTCGCATCGGTCTTGGCGAGCGTCTCAATTTTTTCCGCATCAAACAGGAAGAAATCTTTAATATTTTCATGAAGCATGTTGTTAACCACCTGGTTAATCTCTTCCTGATCGGTGATCGGCTTTGCACTGTAGTTGCCCTGTTCGTCAATCAGGTGCATTTCCGCTCCCTGAATTCGTTCTTCCACTGTTCCGTTGGCCTTGAATCCGACGATCGTCCGTTTCAGTTCATAGGTTTTTCCGCCTGATTCAAACACGATCGTGACGTGTCCTTCAACAGGCATGTTCAGATGTTCATCAAGCGCCAGGAAATTGACAAGGTGGATGTCGTCCTTCTCGTTATCCTGCTGGATGTGCCTGGCGCCATATAGGGCAAACATCAAGGCACGGAATATTCCTGTTTTTCCTTTTCCGTTTTCACCAAAGACGATCGTGATGTTTTCTTCCCCATGGGCAAATTCAATCGTCTGTTCTCCGTAAAATTGCCTGAAGTTGTTCATCGAGATCTTTAACAGTTTCATTCTTCGATGTCCTCCAATACCAGTTCCCTGATTTCCTGTCTCATCAACTCTTCAATTTGGGCATTGGAACGCCTGCCGAGCTCGACTTCTCTGAGGAGAAGTTTGGCAAGATAAGCCAGGTCTTCTGGGAATTCCTCAATTTTTTGATCCAAATTGCTGTTTGTTTTCATTCTGCAGCCTCCATTTTCTGAAACTCGCGATAGACCTCCCATGGAAGTTTGTCCATCAAATATTCAAGCGAATAAAATTTCAGTTCATTTCCAACGATTTCTCTTGCATTAAAGTTGTTTATCGCAAATCTGGAAAATTCAGCAAACCTCGGAAGTTCTTTGGATGCAATCGATTGGTACATGGGATCGGATGCGCCTGCCGGCAGCACGATAAAATCATAAATGACCGCCAGGTTTTTCCCCGGATGCTTTCTTAAAATCCGGCCCCTGCGCTGGACAAATTCACGCGGATTGGACGTGCTCGCCAAAAAATAGGCAGCTTTCGTACTCGGAACGTCCACTCCTTCATCCAAGCATTTAATGGCCACCAATATTTGAATAGAGCCCATATCAAAGGCATCCAAGATTTTCATCCGCTCCTCCAGCGGAACGTTGGAGTCAAAGCGGTGGACCCGGTATCCTATGCCCGCCAGCCTGGAAGTAATGATATCCACCTCGCCGGGCGCACAGTAGACCAAAGTATGCGATACTTCTTCACGTGTTTTTTTCTCAAACATGGAAAAAAGCAGCTCTTTCTTGCTTTCTGCCTTGCTGATAATCAGGCTTCTCTTCCGGTTCACTTCGCTGATTTCATCCCTGTTTCCTTTTTCATCTCCGTACAGGTAAATCAGCCTTCTTGTCAGTTTTTCATATCGCTCGATTTCCTCATCTGTCAACCCTGTTATTAAAGGATTATAAATATATTCCGTCAGCGCACCGTTGGCAATCGCGCTTTTCATATCATACTCATACACCGGCGGACCGAAAAAGTCTTCAATATACTGGGAGCCTTCTTCATCCCACCAGCGTTCCGGCGTGGCGGACAGCCCAATTTTGGCCTCCATGCCGCCGAGTAAATTATCCCTCAGGCTTTTCACGCCAAAATAGTGGCATTCATCCGCAATCAGAAAATCCTTCCCCCTTAATTTTGACATCATTTGGTTGAATTCAGGGGAAGCTGCTGTTTTATAGGTGGTAATCGCCACATGGTCTTTAATGAGTCCAAGATTATAATCCCTCACATCCCCCTGCAGCTTGTTCACCCAGGAGCTTTTGCTGCCAAAACAATAGGTGATGCTCCGGTAGCCCATGTCTTGACAGTTTTTCGCCCACTGGTCGGCCAAATGGGTAAAAGGAACAAGAATGACCAGGAAGATTCTTCCTTTCTCCTTGTAAAATTCCTTGGAAATGAGCAGGCTAGTGATCGTTTTTCCCGTACCTGTCGCCATTTCCAAAATGCCGTGCCAGTTGTTATTTTTCACCGCATCAATGGCTTCCTGCTGATACGGGCGGGGCTTAATACCTTTCAATCCAGACGATGGTATGCCGGTCACCTCCCGTTTATAGCCGACAATTTTTTCTTTAATGATATCCGGAATCGGAATGACGGTCAGTCCGTTTGTCGCGTCATTCCACAGGTTTTCAAAGTCATGAACCATATCCTCAATCCGCTCTTGTTCGGTGTCTCTCCAAAACACATCGATTTTTTCAAAGTTGTCACGGATACCGCCGAGTGTTTCATTCGCCGAACCCGAAAATGCAATTTGCTTTCCTTCTTCGTCATAGAAGATACCAAACTTTTCGTGATAGAGGCTGTTGTTATTTGTAAAAGCAATTTTCAGCTCCAGCTTCTCTGTGTAAATCAGCCACGCCAGTACGTTCAGCGCATCGTTCCGGATAGAATCTTCACTGACTTCCAGTTCTCTGAGAATGGACTGGACGATCACATCGTGCTTCGCCTTGTAGCCGAGACGGACCGCTTCGACATCTTCTTTTGTTAAATGAGGGTTGGCGATCATTCTGATTCTTCCTTCCCTCTCCAGGAACACTTCCAGTCCTTTGGCAATTACCGACAAACTGCCGCTCGTGAAATACCCGACTGCCCGGTCATACCGGATGGCGTGCGCCAGGCATTTTTCGTAAAAATCGCGATGGATCTGGTCATGGTCCGAACGATATTTATATTTTATATCCAACTCTCGAAATGACATATTTATCCCTGCCTTACGGAGACAATTCCGATCTCATTGACACTCACCAATGAGCCTGTTTTCAGCTCATGCGGCAAGATTTTTTCATGATCATAGGCCTGCTCCGCCAGCAGTCCTTTTTTCATCAGAAAATCATAGACAAACACTTCGTGCATGTTCCCATCAAATTCATTCGTCAATATCCAATGAACGAGCTCTTCAAATGTTTGAATCTCTGAATCTTCCTTCACTAGGATCGCCTTATCATACCGATAGTCGCGGTTGACTTTGTGAATTTGCCTGTAGCCATTTCTCACAAGCAGGCTTTTCATCAGGTAAGGATTCCAGCGATAATCGATCACCGGAAGTTTTCTTCTGTATCCTTTTACATTCTCCAGACAAATATAGGCGGTTCCTTCCATTTGTTCCCCGATAAAATCCTTCAATTGCCGAATGACGTCTTCTTCGATCTTCAGCTCCGCTGCCGGGTACAGCGTGTCATAGTCAATTTCCAGCAGCTGGCCGCTCTCCATCAGGCTGGCGAGAAGCCCGGCAGCCATGACATATGAGTAGCCATGTTTCATGGCAAACTCTCTGATTTCCTGGCGCGATGATTCTTGCTTAAACTCATCCAATATCACCTGGTCAAAGGTGGTATACGGACTGTCCGCTTTATAGATAAAATTCGTATGGCCGCGAAGCTCAGGATCCAGCACCTTCATAATCCCGGCCAGTTTCGCATGGTCATCTATGCCTCTTTGGCTGATCAAAACCGACAAGGACGGATCAAACATCAATTCCTTATACAGCAGACCTGCAGTGGTATAGCCTTTTGGCATCGACTTCGCAAGCAGGGTACGGAGCCTGTTCTCTTCTTCTTCCGTCAAACCGATATGCTCATATAAAATAACCTGATTCTCTCCCCACGGAATCAGCCGGCTGGAACTGGAGATCGCCAAATCAATTTTGTATCTTTGCCATCTCAGAGTTTCTTCCAGGTGGTCTTTTGTGCAAAGGCCTCCGGCTCTTTCGATCACATCGATGATCGCTTCATGCAGGCTCATTTTTCCGCTTTCGTCTTTAAAGATATTGAGCGTGTTCCCTTGGCCGATGCTGTATTTTTCTCCCAGGAAATATTTAATAATGGAATACAGATGATGCTTATTGCAGATATCATAGGTTTCCAGCTGGGATTGAAAGGCTTGGAACACTTCTTCTACATTAATGACCGAGGTTTCTTCAAAACGCTTATCCAAATATTCCTCGACCTGATGGAGGATAGATGCGTCAAATGCTTCTCCGTCAAACCATTGAAACGTCAGCCGATCCACAAGGATCACATTTCTTGTACTCCTCAGCCTTGCATCGATGGAGCGGAGATTTCCATCGAACTCGTAATCCAAATGCTTTTCGGCAATCCGCTTGAGTTTTTCATAGCCTTCTTCATCCAGCCTCAGCGGTTCTTTTACATGCTTTCGGAAAATCTGCTCCAGCACATCTGTTGCTGCCAGCTTATATCTTGAGTACAGCGTGCCATACTGATGAAACAGGCTGTTTTTCAGCATCAAATGGATTTGCTCGGCTGTCGGATGTTCAAAACCGGCGGCCTCCAATCCCTCCATCAGCGTTTCTTCATGTTCGTGAAGATAGAAAACGTCCGGCAATTCATTGATTAACTCATACAGCTTGTCAATACCGGACTCCAGCTGAGGATCCCAGTAAAACACATCCAGCATCGGAAGATAGAATAAGAGACTGTCTTTATGTTTAAAGATGGGAACGAGAAAATCGTACCCGTCGCTGACGAGCATTTCCATCTCATGGGAAGACAAAAATTTCTTCTTCGGAAAAATCAGTTTGATCCCCTCTACAAACTGATTTTCCTTCAGGTGTGTAAATATTTTTCTAATCGTCTTTCCTTCAATCTGCCTGACTCTTTCCCGTGTCACACTTAAGATGCCGGCTGTCTCTTCCAAGGTCAGATTTTCAATAAATCTTGAGTTTAGGACGGTCGCTTCCCTGTCGGATAACTGGCTCCCGATGTTTTCCAGAATGTCTTTGGGATGCTGTTGTGCTTTTAATTTCACAGACAATGTTAACAGCGTATCACCTGGAATTTCCTCCACACCTTCAAACGGCTTTCCTTCTATTTCTCCGATCGTCAGGGTGCTGTCCCAATCGGACTCTATGTCATATACATCCAGAAGATCGGCAATGGCCGAGGTTTGAATATACGGAAATATACCGCCTGATTCAAAACAGGTAGGAAAGATATCTTCATATGTATTCTCATACTCTTTTAATTTTTGCTGTACATCATCAACTCGTTTTTTGCCGACTCCGGGAAATTGGGTGAACATCTCTATATGTGTATGTTCAATTTGGCCCACGGTCTCAATTTGGTGTTGGATACAAAAGTTACGGAATTTATTAAATTTATTTTCATTAAACAGCTCTGAAACACTATAGTCCAAAGCCAATGGATTGGCGATTTCTAAAACGGGGCCCGTTGGAATGTTTTCTTCTATTCCCTGTAGGTTTTGACCGATTTCCTCCAAGCGGTCCTTCACTGCCTGAACCTTCCCCACACCGACCTGTGGAAAGAAGCTGAACTCTTCTATGACAGCTGAAGTAATGTCATCAAGGACAGTAATTCCATTTTGCTTGCAGAACCTCCGAAACAGCCTGAATTTGTTTTCATGGAAAAGATCCTCAATGGCATATCGCCCATGTTCCGCACGTTCTTGGCTATTCTCGATTTCCGCTTGTTGTTCTGAACCATGCTTGATCATAAAACCGGCCTCCCTAAATATTTCCTCCAACTCTTCTACACGGATCCCGGCATTTAACCGCTGAAAGCCCTCAAGAGGAATTTTGTGAAAAAACAAATCCGTCTCCACTTGAAACCTTTCTATAAAACCAGGAATACCCAATAAGGCAAAATTAATCTTTCGGAAGCGCTGTTCATCTGCTTCTACAGCGATATAAGGAATAGGGGGCGGACTGTCTGCCGGCAAAATATTATTCGGCTTCTCAGTCTTAAACTGAAAACCTCTCAGCGACAATTCATCAACCATAAGAAAAAAAGCGTCCCGGTCGCTTTTATATAAATCACGCAAATAATGGATGGACAATTGATCGTGAAGGAGAGCATCCAGCTTTACACTATGTATCTCGCTTAGTTCCTGAATTGTTCGTGGCATTTCGATATAATCTTGCATCTTTCCACCTTCTAACGTCCTGCTTCTTTAAGCATAAGCTGTTAACTTAATAGTACCACAAGATGCAAAATCCATTATAGGTTCATGGAAATTGTCAAAATTTATCTATTCTTAGCGGGTGAAGGGGGATGGTGGACTGTTCTATATGTTTGCAAGCGTAACGCAACTTTTCTTGTTGTCAGCAATTAGATAACGAACAAAGCCCAGCAAAAAAGAGAGGAATGTACTTTTTCCTCTCTCGTAAAAATCGTATGAATCACTGACCATTTCTGAGTCTCCTTTTTTAGGGAGATAGGATGTGTACATGGCACAGGGACATATCCTCATTCTGCGGCGCTGTTAAAGGGCGGTAAAAATAGATCGTGATTATAAAGTGGATTTGATTTAATTTGTTTATCTTATGGCATTTAAGTTTCTCCTTTCCTACATACTTTCTACAGCCAGTGAAATTCCCTGTCCAACACCGATACACATGGTTGCCAATCCTCGGCGGGCCTCACGTCGTTTCATTATCGGGTTCGCCAAAAGCCGGAAAATCTTCTTGTGACCGCATTCGTAAGGTATTCACTTCATCAGGCAAAGTATCAACCATGGTTGCATACCAGGTTAACCTTGTCTTATCTACTGAAATCGGTTCTATTACTTGAATTTGATTTCCGATGATCAGCAAATTGGGGAAGATAGATAGATTCATTTGTGCTCCTACTGACCAATCCAAATATTTATCGGCCTCATCCTTAAAACGTTCCCTGATCATTTCCTCATAAGACTCGCGGCCAGGCTGGGGGCGCTGTTGTTTCCACATATCACCGACTTCCAAGTACATAGGACGCTGATCCAGGAACACATGGCCGTTTCCCAAATATTGAACGTACATGGGAGATCCATCCGGGTTTTTACCAAAATAAGTCATATCTTTATCCTCTTTCTCCTCATAACGCTCCCCGACCGCAAGTAAAGAACGATGTGAGAACGATACATGATAGCCGTCTCCCGCATTATCAAAAACAAACTTCCAGTTCCCGTTCAAAGTCATGCGATGAGCACTGTTTCTTACAACCAGATTTCCTCCATACCGGTCAATCCATTGATCCAGCAGATCCCGGGCATTCCCGAGATAATCTTCCAAACTAGGCGCATCCACTTCATTCAATGTTCCAAAAATGAATCCGCGATAGCTTTCGACCCTTGGAACCTGTTTCAAATTTAATTCGCTTTTATCAAAAGCTTTTCCATAACCCTGTCCCCATGGAACACCATTCAACTTCCCTTCATTGGAAAAGTTCCAACCATGATACGGACAGGCGAAATTCCTTGCGTTCCCTTTCTCAAGCCGGCAGATGGTTGCTCCACGGTGAGTACAGCGGTTGAATAGAGCCCGTAGCACTCCATTTTTGTCACGGGTCACTATGACCGGGCGGGGACCCAAATATGCAGTTTTAAAATCATTCACCTGTGGAATCTCACTTTCATGTGCTAAATAGACCCATGTATCACCAAAAACCTTTTTCATTTCCATTTCATATATTTCAGGATCCGTATAGACAGAACGGTGAACACGGTCTTCTTGTACCAAGTAATCCCAATCCTGCTTTTTCATGTTCTTCCCTCCACATCCATCCATGATTTTTCTATGTCTTTCTGATTTGTTTTCATATTATCACAGATTCAATGGATTAAATTGTTCATCTATTGTACAATTAAATTTATTGGGAATTTTCTACTAAATGGCCGTAAATAAAGGCAAGTCGCATCCTTTCCAGGAATGGCTTGCCAATACTCAGTTCATATTGTCAGTCGGAGCTATACCACAGACTCATTACCTACCACAATGGTTTAAGTTGACATTTTTCTGTAAATCAATCCGTAACTGTTATAGACTCGGATATAGCGAAAAGAACTGTGGTTGCTACTGCACTGGGAAATGCCATGGAATGGTTTGATTTCGGGATTTATTCTTATTTGGTTGCTATCATAGGGAAAGTGTTTTACTCGGGTGTAAGTGATTCTGCACAGTTGGTATTTAGTTTCGGAACATTTGCGGTTGCCTTCCTTGTTCGGCCAATTGGCGGGATGTTCTTTGGTATGTTAGGTGATCGATTAGGGCGAAAGAAGATATTAGCTGTCACATTAATTATGATGGCCGTTGCTACATTTAGTATAGGCCTAATTCCAAGTTATGCATCTATTGGGATAGCCGCTCCGATTCTATTGCTGTGTGCGAGATTGGTGCAGGGGTTTTCTACAGGCGGAGAATATGCTGGCGCAATGACTTTTATTGCTGAATCCACCTCAGATAAAAAACGCGGGTTTATGGCAAGTGGGTTGGAAGTGGGGACACTAGCCGGATATATTGCTGGGGCAGGGTTGGTTACAGCACTCACCTATGTTTTGGGAACAGAAACAATGTATGATTGGGGCTGGAGAGTGCCATTTCTGATTGCTGGTCCAATTGGAATAATAGGTTTGTATCTTCGGAACCATCTTGAGGAATCACCCGCCTTCGCAGCGATGGAAGGGAAACTGGAGGACATGGAAAGAAAGCCGCATGTCTCCATGAAAGAACTATTTCAATTTCATCGACGATCGCTGTTAATGTGTTTAGTCTTAGTTTTCTTTTATAATGTGATTGATTATACAGTCTTAACCTATATGCCATCACATTTAACGGCGGTTTTAGGATATGGAGAAACCAAAGGACTCCTGTTAATTTTGATTGTGATGTTTATTATGATTCCGATTGTATTAACCATAGGGTATTTAGGTGACCGAGTCGGGAATAAACGGATTATTCAAGTAAGTTTGATTGGCATTATTTTGTTGTCCGTTCCATCGTTTTTACTCATTGGAAGTAATAATAATTGGCTAGTATTCTTTGGTTTGTTGATTTTAGGGGCGCACTTAGCACATAAAAGGTACCATGACTTCACAATTGCCAGCTCTATTTTTTACAGAAGTCAGGTACCGAGGTTTGGCTGTTGCATACAATATTTCTGCATCGTTATTCGGGGGCACGGCCCCTTTACTGATTTCCTGGTTGATTAATATTACCGCGGTCCGGCTGATACCAGCATATTACTTAATATTCGCTTCTCTCATTGGAATTGTAGTTGTGACTTTTATTCTTGAAAAACACATCCGGAAAACCACTCCGTGGTTCTCCGCCCGCAGTTGCTGAAAAACATGAAATCAAAGATGTTATTGAGGATACGGATAATGTTCTATGGTGGGGCGAAGAAAAGCATAGGATTGAGAAGAAAATTGAGGAATCAGGTAAGGATAAATAAAGAACTGAAATACCAAACTTAGATTGCCAATTCATCCCTTCATGTTGCCGCATAGGAATATATGATTTCACTTTATTTGGTAATCACAGGCCATTATATTTTGTACAGATGTTAATAGGCCTATTGTCATTGATGAAAGCTCAATATTGCTGGAAATACATACTTTGTTATATTATTTCAAAAAAGGAGTTTTTGGATCTATAGGGGAATGAATCAATTTATGAATATTTGCACCCAAATTAAGAGATATGTGAATAAAATAGGCAATATCTACTAATATGGGAGGATGGATATGGCCTAATTTAGTTACAATTAATGGTTTGAAGGGTACAGTCAACCAGGGCTGTTGCTTTACATATAATGGCCCTTTAATTGAATAAAACGGCTGCGTTTTAAACAACATTATGTCACAAAGCACTTACCATTACTTTTTTAACTACCATTTCGCTTAAGCGAAAAAGAAAGGCTTAAGCCTTTAAGGTTTACAAGGAAAAGTCGTTCAGCACATCGTCAATCATATCATCCGATATGTGATCCACATTCCGGACATCACGCAAAGGCAGAATGTCACTGATGCGAAGCCCGCTATTCATGCCAAAGACAAACGGGAAGTAATCCCGGTACGATTGATGCAAAAGATATTCTTTCATGTTTTTAATATCCTCTTTACTGCGGATTGGTTCAACAGCATTTTGCCCTTGTTTTTATCATTCTTGTTTTCCTCCAGAGATAGCTGGAATACCTTTTGTCGATAAAAAGTGATTTTTTGTATAAAAGGATTTTTGACGAAAGCCTTACCTTTGTTACAAATTCGTTTCATAATAATAACAAAAGGAGGGCTAACTTTGATGCCAATAGAGCTTGTTTGCTATGAACTTAAACGCTTAATGATTGATGTGAGAACCCTATTATAAAGGCACAAATACATTCTGATATGAAGCCTCTAAGTAAAGTTTTATTTCTTAGTGACCTGAAAAACCCAAAATAATTTGTTCCTTCAGCCCATACTATCTCATTTCTGAAACATCATTTCCCTGTTGCTGCAAAAACTCTAAAATTTCTTTTACATGTTCAACTTCATCTTCAATTTTAATTTCTATGTCCTTCACGTATGGATTCCCTATTTCTGTATAGGGATTGCGTTCCCCCTTCTCTAATTCAGGATAATGCGCTTTTAATGCTGTTAATCTAAAGCCGGATAAAAAGGTTTTCATTTTTAATCTCCTGTCATGATTTAACGATCACAATTTGATCGTTAAAATTTATTAACTGTTACTCAACATTTGTGCGTTCCAATCGGTCCCGGAATATTACATGCTGCAGCTGCTTCATTTAAAATCTGCCACGCTTGCCCCCGGCCAATCGGACGATCCCCTTTTCTTGACGGAAATAAATAATTGGAATCAGCCATCGATCAGGTGTATTTTTCGATATCGTTTTTTAAGATAGCAGACATTTTGATGCGCCTAGCTTTACGGGCTTTTTTTCTTTCAATCGTATGTGTTCCACATTACGGGCCTCCACCAATGAAAAAGAAGAAGGTCACTGATGCGAAGCCCACTGTAATGCCAAAGACAAACAAATAATGGCTGAGGGGAGGAACACTAAGAACTTGCTGAGGGAAAGACTTCCTCCCTTCCCAATTAGTGGATGCTAAGATGGACATGTACTTTTTACCGGGAGAAAAATACGGATAGTCGTTCCTTCCTTAAGCTTGCTGTCAATCTCCAAGTCTCCGCCATGATCTTTGATAATGCGGTAGGAGATCATCAATCCCAATCCCGTTCCTTTTTCTTTTGTGGTGAAAAACGGCTCACCCAATCTTTTGATTCGTTCTTCGGGAATGCCCATTCCATGATCCTGGATTTTTATGGCAACCTTACCCCCCTTATATTTTCAGCTAAAACATGGACCTTACCGCCATCCGGCATAGATTCCACTGCATTTTTAAGGATATTAATCAAAACCTGTTTTAATTGATTGGCTTCCCCTTCTATATAAGGGTCGGTTAGATTGATGTCGGTCTGAATGTCTACCTGATGAAGTAGGGCTTTAGATTGCAATGATTTCAAATCAATCCTTTCCCGCTTCAAGGGCTGAGGTTTGGCGAGGATCAATAAATCGCTTTTTAAATTTCTTCAATTCTCTTCAATTCATCCAAAACGACTTCCAGATAGCGGTTCTTTCCCTCCTGGCTTAACAAC
Organism: Siminovitchia sediminis; assembly: GCF_042680885.1. Lineage (NCBI taxonomy): Bacteria > Bacillati > Bacillota > Bacilli > Caryophanales > Bacillaceae > Siminovitchia > Siminovitchia sediminis. The sequence continues at coordinate 34,717 of NZ_JBHUEO010000031.1, forward strand.
TGCGTGAACCCTTTGAACGCGGTCAAGGGGTTTCTGATTTCATGGGCGAACCAGCTGCAAGCTGGCCAACAACGGATAACTTTTCTGTCCGGGCCATCGTTTCTTCCGCTTTCTTATGCTCCGTTAACTAAAATAAGACTTGATCTTTAATTTGTCATCGCATTTGATCCATAATCCATTTTCCGACAGAGACTATTTTATTCTCACTGTACATATTGCCTACGATCTGCAGACCTATTGGTAAACCATCCATATCAATTCCTAGTGGAACACTTAAAGCAGGCAAACCAGTAACGTTAAAAGGCCCTGTAAAACGGGATAAAGCAGTTAAAATATCTTCTTCATAATTTCCCCAAGTTACCTTTTCAGCAGTAAGCTTTGGAGCTGTTATTGGAAGAGTAGGAGTAAGAAGGATATCAACGCTATTAAATATTTGTTGAAAATCTCTATTTAATCTTTGCCGGATAATCAATGATTCCTCATATTTGCTTCTTGTAATCGTTAATCCATGTTTAAAATACTCGTAATTTCCTTCTTCATATTTTCCTTTATGATCTTCCAATTGAAATTTATGGAGAAAAGCTCCTTCTGCCCCAATAATATCTTCTTGTGCCATCAACGCTTGTTCTACGTTTGGGATATTTATATATTTTACTCTCGCACCCTGACTTATAAATATATTAATAACTTCTCTAATTTTCTTTTCTACCATTTCATCCACCATTTCGAAGAAATAGTTTTCAGGAACCCCGATTGTCAATTGACTAATATCCATGGGTGGATCTAAGTTGGTTGATGTTTCTTTTGAGCCCACAAGAAGGGACCGTAATAATATGGATACGTCATTACAATCCTTGGCTAAGATACCTACATGATCTAAAGACCATGATAAAGGGGTCACACCTTCTGTAGGGATCAGATTGTAGGTTGGTTTTAATCCAACAATGCCACAACAAGCAGCCGGAATACGAACAGAGCCGGATGTATCAGTTCCAATTGCACCATAAGATAAATTCAAGGCTACGGAAACCGCACTTCCCCCACTTGAGCCGCCGGCAGTATGGTTATTATTTATTGGATTTTTTATTATTCCATAATGCCTGTTCATACCTATTACGTGATTCGCGTATTCGTCTAGATTTGTTTTACCAACGATAATAGCACCTTCATGGCGCAGTTGTTTTACTAAAAAAGCATCGTTATGCGCCATATTGTTTTTATCTATGATGGAACCATTCGTACAAAATAAACTTTTTACTGAAATATTATCTTTCAAAGCCAACGGGATGCCATGTAAGGGTCCTCTGTAGTTACCACTCAAAATTTCTTTCTCAGCATTTTTTGCTTCTTCTAATGCAATTTTGCTACTTACACTGATGAAAGCGTTATTTTCTCCGTTCTTCTCTTCAATTTTTTTAATATTTTGGTTGTTAATTCAACAGGTGAAACTACTTTTTTTCTAATCAAAGATGCGACTTGTACAAGGCTTAATTCATGCATATTTTTCTCAATTCCTCCTCTTTACAGTTCCATTATCCTACAAAATAAATCATTGCTGTGGGCCCTCCCTTACAAAGCTAAATCCAATCCAATGTAATTCATGCAATCCTTTGCAGAAAATCAAACAGTATTACACAATAAAGCCAAGTCCCAGGAAAATAACGAAAGAAATCAATAGCCCTGCTAAGGCATATGGAAGTGACACTCTGATTTGCGCCATATTACTTACCTGGGTAGATGCACTTGTTAATGTTACAGCATCACCAAAGAAACATACATGACTACCAAACACCCCACCGGACACCATTGCACCAAGCACTAAAGATAGGTTAACATCACTTATTTGTGCAAGTGGAAGAATAATTGGCAGAACAATTCCCATTGTTCCCCAATAATTGCCGGTAGTAAACCCTAAAAAGGCTACAACTAATAACGTTATACCTGGTAATAATATAGGTGTAATGATCGGTTTTACTGAGTGAATAACAAATTCAATCGTTCCCAGATTCTCATTCACCCTGACCAGTAAGAATATGGCTACAATAAGTATGATCAATTCCACCATATCTTGGATTCCTTTAATGCTTGTCTCAAATAATTCCGAGTAAGTCATCGTGCCATTAAAACGGTATAGTATGAAGCATGTGGCGATTGCAATGATAACACCGATAATCAGATCCATATCAAAAATGACGGTTCCCGCTACTAAGGTAATGATAGGCAGGATAAAGTTGATCAATCTTGGCTTTTTTGTATTCGCTTCATCCTTTTTCAGTTCTTCATTGAAATCATTAGCAGCAACATTGCTTCCATCAGGGAACACATTTCCTCCTTCAGCTCGTCTCATTGCCTCTTTTACATACCTTGTCTTTGGCACTTTATTAAAAATAAATAAAAGAAGAATGATTAACGTCACCATAGGATAAATCATAAAAGGTATACTTGATACATAAGAAGTAAACCCATTGCCCCCCAGTAGTTCACTTGCCCCATAAAGTCCCATTAAAAATACAGCCCAGCTGGAAAATGGGACGAGTACAGACACCGGTGTACCAACAGAGTTCGTGACATATGCCAGGACCTCCCTCGGCACTTTGAACTTATCCGTCAAGTTCCGCATCGTCCCACCTATCAGTAACGCGTTCATATATTCATCCATGAATATGATGATTCCAAAGATATAGGTGGCGAACAAACTATTTTCTCTGCTTTTTACATACTTTATGGCTAATTCGCGAAAAGCTGTACCCGAATTTGAATTCCCGAACATAGCGATCAATACCCCGAACAAGGCTGGTATGACCATTGTCCAAACAACATCCGGGTCACTCATGGTTGCCAATAAATCGCCTACCCAGTTGGGAAAAAATGAAAACCCATAAAGCAAAACAGCCCCGACAATCGTACCTAAAATCAATGGTTCAATAACCCTTTTTGTAATCAAGGCAAAAATGACTACAACTGCTATAGGCAACAAAGATAATATGCCAAATGTTTCATCCATCACATTGTACCTCCTAACATTAGCTATACTTCTCCTGAATCCTCTTTTATTCAAAAGGTTCAATGACGCTGATTGTCAATCATAACGCTTTCACTTCTGGATAGACAGTGATAATAATCGTTTGAAACCCTTGCTATCCACTCCTCCCGGTTCTGTGTTTATTCACCCGAGCCTTTTTCATGCTGCCGCCTCTTTTTCAGAGCGATGAGTGTGATCATTTCATACATAACGGACGAAGCAAGTACTGCGGTAATTTCATTTGCATCATATGTCGGCAAAACTTCGACCAAGTCAAAGCCAACAACATCTAAGCCGTCCAATCCGCGTACATATTCCAGTGCTTCATAACTTGTCGGCCCGCCCACTTCCGGGGTACCTGTACCCGGAGCATACGCTGGGTCTACGAAATCGATGTCATACGTAACAAATACCGGCCGGTCTTGTACCCGCTCATGAATTTTTTTCATCACCGGGTCTAATCCGATTTGACGGACTTCTTTCATGGGGATGACTTCAAATCCGAGTTCACGTGCGTCGTCAATATCACCGGGACCATACAGCGGTCCCCTCATGCCCACCTGGATGGAATGTTCCATATCAAGCAGGCCTTCTTCAGCAGCCCGCCTAAAAGGTGTGCCGTGCATATATTTTTCTCCGTAATAATGATCCCATGTGTCGCCATGCGAATCAAAATGAACAAGCGCGATCTTCCCGTATCTTTTATGGAAAGCACGGAGGTTACCCAGGGTAATTGAATGGTCTCCGCCCATGATTATAGGGATGACGTTTTTCTCGAGCAGCGGAGTCAATCCTTCGATCATGCTGTCGTATGTCCGGAGGACATTTCCCGGTATTACATTAATATCGCCATAATCGACACCAGAGCAGTATTCAAAAATATCGATGCACATGTCAGGGTTATACGGACGAAGCAAGACAGAGAAATCACGAATGTGCTGAGGGCCGAAACGCTGCCCTGTACGGTTGGATGCGGCCGTGTCGAACGGTACACCAATAACAGCGAAATCTATGTCATCCGTGGTCCTTACCTGCTCCAGTCTCATAAAAGTCCGGTTGCCGACAAAGCGTGGGGATTGAGATGAGTCTTTTGGTCTGTACATATCTATGTCCTCCTTTTTAACTAAAGCGCTTTCAGTAAATTTACTTTGCCAACTTACTGCTATCTGCTGCTAATGGTGGTTGCTCAAGCCTGCCATTCTTTATCGTTAGTTTAATCCAATCATTTCCTATTTTTAAATCTTTCATAACAACCATCATATACAATGATGTTAAATCTCGTCTTGGTGATGATGCCCAAGCTGTACCGTAATAAACCATTGCGTTTGAGAATAAAAATCCAATTTGGTACACCAATAGCTTTTCCGAAAAAGGTGAGACCGTAGAATTAGTTATCCCATCTTCAAATAAAGGCGGTACTGGAAGATTACCTGTGGTTAATAGCTCAGAAAACATTTTTACATGGTCCTCTTTTATCTTAATTGCTTTTTGTAAGAAATTCTTTACTTTATCGGATTTTGCAACTTGATTTGATGCGACTACTAAAGCTTTTGCGAATATGCTTTTTTTAGATTAAAATAAATATCTGTTATTTCAATACAACTTAAAGCTCTTGTCTCTCCAAGCCATCCACTAAAAAATTATTGTCCACTACATATTCTGCTCTTTCGGGTGGAGTTATGTTTGGAGGGCGATGAAATAGACCTTTTTCTTGTAATACATTCTTAGTACGATTGCATAATTCAACCGAACTAGCCAGACATTCAGTAAAATAATTACGAACATCCAATCGTGAACTTGTCGTAATTGCTCCGCTATATCCATGACAACAATGTAAAGACATGATGTTTAAATAATTTAAACAAAAAACATCATAAAAAAGTTGCGGGGAATTTGGTGTATAGTCATTATCCTTAAATCCTATAGGAATGGGATAACCTTCACTCCTAAAGAACTCTTTTGCTTTTTCTACATGTTTTATACTTAGAGACATTGCGTATTCAGATAAATCTAATATATCCCTATCCACTATTTGTTCCATCATAGTTTATGAAAGCAAATACTGGCTGTTTCATTGTGTCCATAATGCAGCAATCTCAGCAGAAGTTAATTTAGCTGTATGTACTGTATCCACTTTTACACCTCACTATTTTTTTATTCCTCTTCAAAAGTTAGTAACCGACATTACAGAATTCAAATGTCTAGGCGAAGAGAAGTTATATTTAAATCCGACTCTTGACCTTTATAACGGGGAAATTATTGCGTTTGAAACCAAGAAGCGTCCAACGTTAGAGCTTGTCATGGAACCTTTGAGGGAAACGATAGAGATAATAAAGAATTGCGCAACCTACCGTACCACCATTCATTCTGATCAAGCGTCGCATTACCAGCACAAAGAATGGGTGAAGACATTAAACAAAAATAAAGTATTCCAAAGCATGTCTCGTAAAGCAACCTGTGCGGACAATCCTTCAATAGAGAATTTCTTTGGCATTTTAAAATAAGAAATGTATTACGTTGAAGAATTAGTAAGCTATGAAGAATTAAAAAAGAGGATTGAGGAATATATCTACTGGTATAACCATGTACGACCAAAAGAAAAATTGGCTGGATTAAGTCCAGTTGAATACAGAGCTCAATCCAGCCAATCAGCTGCATAATAAAAATTTTAACTTTTGGGGGTAACCACGAAGCCGTACGCTCTCTCACTTACACAGTTTAGTTTACAGTCCCAAATATTTGATAATAATCTAGTTAAAATTTGCCTTTATTGAAGCGATTTGTTAGGGTCCATTTCAAGCCCTCTTAGTAAAGCCAGCCCAAGCCAATGGGGTCAGTATAAATCTATTCTATGTTTTTTCATCATATAGAGTTTCTAGTGGAAAACCTTATTCTTTCGTTATAGTAATCTCCTACTTTTCCATTAAAGAAACAGAACAAGTGACAAGACTCTCATTTCTGATTACCATTCTGGTAAGCTCAAAAAATGACTGATGTGGTCGGAAACGTCCTTAGGATGGGTCAAAGTGATGATGTGATTAGCACCAGGTATACGTACAAAGTTAATATTGGGAACTTCCTTATATAATTGTGCGATTTTAAAGAGATCTTCTGAGTCCTTCTCGCCTATGATAAAAAGTGTCTTCGTTTTAATTTCTCCCAATCTTTCCATCGCTGAACTAGAGGAAACAGTTTCGAATGTTTTCCAATCAAAAGTCTTTTGAATATTATGTATCATCATTTCACGCAATAAATCGTATGCTTTTCCGAAAGAAACGGTCCAGGAAGGCTCGCTTAATGTTATATTAGTCATTTTCTCGACATCTGGTGCAGCTTTAGAAACTCGGCTCTCTAATTCCGCATGTTCGGAAGAAAATTTAAACCCCGACAGGCCTGGAGCGACCAATACCAGTTGAGAAACCCTTTTCGGATAGGTCAGAGTAAAATCAGTTGCAATTTGTCCACCTAGGGAATGTCCAACGAGGGCACCTTTCTTAATTTTAAGATGATCCAAGAGTTTTCTAAGATCCTCAACATAATCAATGGGTTCATTCGGAACGGGTGACCTCCCTGCACCCCGGACATCAGGAGTGATTACTTTGAACGACTTTGAAAGATGTGGTGTGATGAATTCCCAGTCACGTGAATCCATAGCTCCACTATGAAGTAATATAACCGGTTTTCCGTTTCCTTTAATTTCGTAATGAAGATCCATCTATTTCAATCTCCTTTCCCTGAAAAAAGTGGGCACTGCTCATGACTATCTTCGTTTCATTTCTAAGATTCCTTCCCTTATTCCCCAAACTGGCCCGATTGCGGAATAAAGACATATGAATTAAATGACCTTTTTGTAAATAAACAACAATATAGACCTGTAGATAATAAATGGGATGTGACCAAGATTGAACGGCCCATTGCAGAGCAACAAGCTAAACTATTTTTATGAATCTATTGATGCCTGTACGCTATTTAAAGGATGTTTTTAAAGATGGATTGATGAGCCTAATTTGTCCAATGACAGTGCCGATTACTTTATTGTTACTGAAGAGTTTGCACATTTCCGATTGAAATTGACCTATCGCAGAAATGTAGATGCCCTATGACTTTACAAAGAAAATTGGGGACTGTCCTCTTGCCAATGGTGATCGCATCTATACTGTTCGGGCTACTTCATTCACCCACCTATGAATATTGGTCACAATCTGTTTTTGCTATTGGCATCCCCTGCTATAAATGTGCTTACAGTTTAAGCAGAAACATCTTTATAGCTTATTGCGTCCATCTTTTCTTTGATTGGATTTTCTGGTTTTTAATAGGTCGCCTATTGAATGAAATCAACGAATTCCATTCAACCTGTAAAGCGACAATAATAATGATTTAATTTCAATGCACATACCCATATAACCCCGTTTCGGTTTCAAGATGGGGTTTAGATAAAGTTTTTTATGGATTTTATATTGTGCTAAAAAAATGACAATAAAGTTGCAAATCTAAGAGTTATTCAGCCTGTCATGCTGTATCGATAACTATAAAGTCTAAATGTGGACCAGGGATTAAGCTCTTACGAAAACTTTTAAACCGATCATGATTATTTTGAGTCGTATACGTTAATCATGTCTTCTTCAAGATTGAAAACCAATTCCATAGAACCATCCGGAAGGACATGCTCCATTTCATGAGGCGGGTGGTAACCTTCATAAAACCATTTATTAAACTTATTCGGTTAAAAAGGAAGTTTAATGTACCTTACAAATGATTCAATTGCTCAAGAAGGTCCTATTTCACCACTTTGATAATGTCCATCCGCTTTAATGTTTCATGTGTAATATTTTTTGCTTCGGTTCCAGAGCCGTTGATATTCACTGCAAAAACCCAAGTATCCTTTTTTGTATTAATAAAGCCAACGTACCATCCCAGTCCTAGATCCGAAAGCCTTGTTCCAGTTTTTCCATAAGCGTGTAGTCGTCCTGTTCATCCTGTATCATCATCCGTTTAACCGTTTTTTGATGTTTTTCTACAAATGGGAGCTCTTCCTTGACTAACTTTTCCATGAAGTTTATTTGCTCAAGCACAGAAATTTTCAGGCTGCTGTCCAGCCAAAAGGTATCGATTCGCCCGAAATATCCTGATTTCCATATCCCATTTTTCTAATATTTTCTTGTATCCTTGTTTCCCCGATATCTCGTGTCATATCCTGATAAAACCAAATTGCAGACCCTCTCATAGCAGATGCCAATGAGTGATCACGGTTCCAGCATTCGAACTCTCTTACTACTCCATCCCAGCGCTTGACTTCATATTCATCCCTTACAGCTGACGTTTGCAGACCAATTAAGGCAGTAGGTACTTTGAAGGTCGATTCAGGCGTAAACCTTTTTGTGCTTCTTTCCTTGTTATACACATAAACTTTATCGTTTTTTAGATTTTTAAGAACCATCGTACCCTCTTTCCCGTTAAATAACTTTTCAATATTCAATTCCTTTGTTTTTCCCTGTTGCGCTTCCGTCGCCATGGTGGCCCCACCAAAAGTCAGTGCAACTAAGAATAATAATATGACAGCAGCCTTAGTCATCTTCATTTTTGCCTCTTCCTTTTAAAAGAGGATTTACAACATTAAGACAGAGAGCTTTGTATTAATAGGGTTTAATATATAAATAGGGTTTATCGTTGTAAATCCGCATTTTCGGGACCCTATATGTCAATGTTTACGGATTAATAATAATCCCTAATATATGCAAAAGCATTACATTTTGTCTTGTTCCACCAAGGTTCTTGACAACGTAGGCGAACTCTATATTTGAGTCCATTATCTGTGACGGAACGAGTAATGGTACCAGCATCTTTTATTGTACCATTAGCAACAATTCTTCCTTTACTATCAAATACATCATATCCAACATTGAGGTTATTACTATTATATATATATAGTTTGAAATGATCTTTTGGATTCAACCAATTCGAATATACTGGACCAGAACCAGATAAATATACATGTTTATAATTATTTGCAGCATTAGCCTCTACACTCACAGAAACGGCCATAATTACACCTAGTAACAAGGAAATAAAAAACTTATTTTTTTTCATCTTGCTCCTCCTTTTTACATTTATGGGAAATAATAACATTAATTAATAGTCCTTACATGAGTCAATTTGCTTATTTTTGTTATTTTCCCAATTATTGAATATCGCTTGCCCTGCCACTTGTTTATCATCATGCCCGCTGAATTTCTGTATTTTTCGTAGTCCCTAAAAAAGAGTTCTCGCATAAACAGTGAATGAATGTATTCCATTTGTTTCTTATCATTAATCCATCTCGTGCTTTTCCCATTCAATAGAACATCCCCTGACGTTGGTTTTACTAACGAGGCAATTGGAAATTGATGTTGACTTACCTGCTCCATTCGGTCCAAGCAAACGATCGATTCATTATGTCCAATATATATCAAAGTCCATCAACGGCTTTCTTCTCTTTAAACGTTTTGCTTAAGTAGATTGTTTCGAGCATTCATGAACACTCCTATTTAACAAGTATCCTTTATTCTTCTTTAATGTATAAAAAAAGGGGTATTCGGACTTTATGGTGGAAAAGGGCTTACAAGTCACCCTTTTCCAATTTCTTAATTAGTGCGGGAAAATGGACACCATAGTTACCTGTTATGACGTGGGCTGTTACTTCATGTTAATTGAAAGTGTCGTATAATATAGCCTTGCTGAAAGCACTTGAATTAAATCGTGGCTTACGTTTTTTTATGGAGGTTCTCATTAAACAGTATTTTGGCTCGTAACACTTCAAAAGAGTAACCTGCCTAATAATACTGTTTATTAATTCTGTATAAGCGTTTGTAAGTTTTTTATCGAAGTAGTTGAATATTCCCTCTTGCCAGTTGTCTACAGCTCTCATAAGGTCTTAATAAGTGTCTTTGGAGTTACTTGTATTCTCCACTTTCTGTAACGGTCTCTGCCTTCTTCAGGATCATCGGCATCCCATATCCAGTAAAATTCTTCTTTGAGTTCATGGGCTTCTTTTAGATCAGGCAGATTACCTAACCAAGTATCTAAGAGAAATGCTTCACGCATTAAATTCGTGTTTACGCTTTAGGTGGATAAGCCTCTCACGCAAAAGGGTACGTCTTTCCAAAGCTGTCATTTTAGCTTTGATAGCCTTTCTAACATCGTCTAAGGCTTGGTTAGCCATGCGGACAACATGGAACTTATCTACAACCACTTTCGTGTGTGGTAAGACGGTATTAACAGCATCTTTGTAAGGCTTCCACATATCCATTGTGACGTATTCAATATAGGTCCTGTCACTGATCTCTGAAAGGCGTTGAATGACTGTTTCCTTGTTACAGTTGGGCTTGATGTCATAGTTAGTCCTACGTTAAACGTTAGTCAATACAAGGTAAGGTTTACGGACAATGTGTATTTCATCTATCCCAAGCCATTTAGGAGTCTCAAACTGGTACTCTCGCTCTTTAAATGATACGTAGTCCTAAAAGACGTTCCTGACGGTCTCCTCGTCAACACCAACGTTTTCTGCAACTTCTACAAAGGTGTTTGTGTTTGACATGGATTGTTCTTCGATAGCTTCTACAAGCCTTTTGGTCATACTACGCTTTTCGTCAATGGATGTAAGGCGTTCCCAGAAGTAGAATCACATTCACAACACAAATAACGTCCACGATTCAATTGTAAGCCCACTCGCTTTAAACGAATGGGCAAATCCATAATCAATTGCTATCGTGAGTTGTGCTTATATAACTTGTCAAAACCACATTCAGGACAACTTTCTGATGGATTGATTGCTTCCACTTTAAACAACATATCGCTTTCATTTTCTTGTGGTGGTTCAGTAACTTTGAAGTCTTAAAAAGACAATAGGTTAGTCATCTATACCTTTTATTTTGAGAGAACCTACACCAATAATTGCTCCCAGTATAACTAAAACAATACTGGCTATAATTTCATTCCCTTGCAAAGCTTCGATGTAATTTACCAGAAACCAACTTGGTCCGCCATTTGTTAATCGGTTTATGATACCCCCAATTCCTTGAATGAATAGAAGTAGACTTACACCGCTTGCAATCTCTTTCACAACACTACATCCCCTTTCAAAAAATTAACTGATGAAATCACTATAAAATTCCCCTAATGCTAATATTGAATAAAACCGCCCCAATAACTGTGAATGCCATTAATACAGAAGACAATGGAGCTTTTACTAATTTTTTTCTTAGTTTTTCAAGCTTGTTTTGTAACCATCTTCTAAATAGTATAAAAATGATCAATAGTAAGAATGAAGGAAGTACCATAATCACGTTATAGCCAAGTAAAATACTTATGGACACCCCCGTATTAAACGCTAAACCATCCATTAGTAAGATCGAGTAAAAATACGGTAAAGCGGTGGCAAACTCGATCGTAAACACAATGATACCGAGTATAATCATCGCCCTTAAAGATACTTGACTTGGTAACCATTCCATAAATCGTGATTCCATTCCTTTCTCAGGCTTATAAAAGCTAATTAGTACAAGGGCGGCACCAATAATCGTATAAAACCAACTTGAAATTTGATTCTTGGTCATACTTTCTATAAAACCAAGAATCGGCCCCACTCCTAGGTAAACCAAAATTCCTATGATAAAATAGCAAAGTTGCGTCGATAATAAAAACACAATCAAACGCGATTTCAATTTTTCTTTTTGTATTAGTAAGATATAAGCTGTGATCGCCAATACTCCGGGGCTTAAGATATCAATGAAAGCACAGAGCACAATAATGAGAAGTGCTGTTGTGAAATCTATGTTGGTAGGAACTAATGATTCAATGATTTCAAGCACCTAAACATCCCCCTTCATTTATTTCACACACTGTGATAAAATCATAATAACACAGTGTGCTAAATAAAAACAAGAGGTGATTTGAGTGCCAAAAATTGTTGATCATGATCACAAAAGGAAAATTATCGTTGAAACAGCTTGGAAAATTATTGAAACGGAAGGCATTGAAAAAGCATCTATCCGAAGAATTGCATCTGAAGCTGGAATGTCTACCGGAGCACTAAGACATTATTTCTCAAACCAAGATGAATTACTATTATTTATCATGGAATATTTTCTTGCTCGTGGGAAAGAACGGTCGGAGAATAAATCATGGTCAAAAAACCCTCTGATTGCAGTACAGGAAACGTTGTTAGAATTAGTTCCTGTGGATCGGGATAAACAAACTGAAACTTGCGTTTGGCTAGTTTTCGCCATTCGCTCACTTACAAGTGTAGCTTTGAACACGAAAAAAGATGAACTAACTGAAGGAGAATATATTTTAATGGAAGCACTGCTTGAAATATTGATAAAAGCAGGCTATGTAAATAAAGACATAAATATTGAAATAGAAAAATTAAGGCTTTCAGTAGTCATTGAAGGTTTATCCATACATGCTCTATTAAGACCGGATATATTCACAATTGAAAAAACGGAACAAATTATTACTCACCACTTAAATGAACTTTGCAATCAATAATATATTAAGTTAAACACTTGTTTTTTAAATAAACCCTGTGGAATGACTGACAATGAAAAAAAGTAGAATCCCACCATAAAATCGGAAGAGCCAAAAAAAGAAACAGTGTCACCACTGTCTCCAGTCACGATTTTTGATACTAGCCATTACTTTTATCATTTAATTTCCTTGTGAACAAATTTCAAAGGTCAACACCATCTATAGGTAGGTCACCAATCCCTAAACCAAATTATACGATCGCATAAGTCGTAAGCTGTATTTGGCAAGTAAAAAATGTATGAAATGGCATTTAAAAATGCATGCCACTCGCCAACGGCCTTATGAATGTAATAATGACTCTTTGTAACGGAAGCTGTCGCCCGTAAAAAGCAATAGATGC